>CAXUKK010000178.1:2206-6652 GCA_964251455.1 uncultured Enterovirga sp. | reverse complement strand
CTGCGTCTTCCACCCGAGGGTCAGCTTGATCATGGTTTCCTGCGCGCTCGCCGCGCCGGCCGCGAGGCAGAGGGCGAGGGTTATGGCGGTGCGTCTGAGCATGGGTTTCTCCTTCGAAGAGCAGGGGGACATGACCGGCGTCATTGCGAGCGGAGCGAAGCAATCCAGGGGTCGCGCACCGGGCTGCTTCGCTCCGCTCGCAATGACGAGGGCGGGGACGGCGTAGAGGTTCACACCGCGATCTCGCGCTTGCGGGTCGCCCAGCCGGTCACCTGGCCCTCGATGAGGGAGAAGATGGCGTAGAGCGCGACCCCGAGGCCGGCGAGGATGAAGAGTCCCGCGAAGGCGAGCGGGACGTTGAAATTGGACGACGCGCTCATCATCACGTTGCCGATGCCGCGGTTGGACGCGACGGTCTCGGACAAGACCGTGCCCACGAACGCGTACGTGATCGCGACCTTCAGCGAGGCGAAGAAGAGCGGCATCGTGCGCGGCAGGCCGACATTCCACAGGATGTCGAACTTCGAGGCGCCGAGCGCCTTCAGCACGTCTTCGAGCTCGGGCTCGGTGGTCGCGAGCCCCGTCGCGATGTTCACGACGATCGGGAAGAAGCAGATCACGAGCGAGGTCAGCACGGCCGGGACGGTGCCGGACCCGAACCACAGGACGAAGATCGGCACGACGGCGACCTTCGGGATCGAGGAGAACCCGATCAGCAGCGGATAGGCCGTCTCGTAGGCGAGGCGCGAGACGCCGATGACGGAGCCGATCACCACGCCCGTGATCACGCCGAGCACGAACCCGGCCATGGTGGTCCCCAGCGTCTGCAGCATGTGCGGCCACAGGATCGGCGCACGGCGCCAGAGCGTCCCGAAGATCTGGCTCGGCCGCGGCAGGACGAGGTCGGAGACGTTGAGCGCGATGCAGAGCACCTCCCAGGCCGCGAAGAAGCCGACGATGAGGGCGGCCGCGTAGAAGCGCTGGCGGATATGGCCAGAGACATCCATGGCTCAGGCCGCTCCCGGGACGGGAGCGCTCGCGCCGACGATCAGCTCGCGCAGGCGCTGGTTCAGCGCCGCGAAGGCCGGCTCGTAGGTCATCGCCACGGTGCGGGGACGCGGAAACGCGACGGCGCTGTCGTCCAGGATGCGGCCCGGGCGGGCGCTCATCACGCAGATGCGGCTCGCCAGAAAGCCGGCCTCGCGCAGGTCGTGCGTGACGAGCAGCACCGTCGGCCGGTGCGTGATCCAGAGGTCCTGCAGCGTGCCCCAGAGCTCCTCGCGCGTGAACTGGTCGAGCGCGCCGAACGGCTCGTCGAGGAGAAGCAGGCGCGGCTCGTGCACGAGGGCGCGGCAGAGATTGGCGCGCTGCTGCATCCCGCCCGAGAGCTGCCAGGGATAGCTGTTCGCAAAACCCTTCAGGCCGACCTGGTCGAGCAGCGCATGGACGCGGTCGCGGAATTCGGTCTTGCGCTTCGCCCGGAACTCGGAGCGGAAAGGCCGCACGATCTTGAGCGGCAGCATCACGTTCTTCTCGAGCGTGAGCCAGGGCAGCATGGTCGGGTTTTGGAAGGCCATCCCGATGCGGAGCGCCTTCGCGGAAGCTTCCCGGCCCCCGACGATGACGGCCCCGGCGGCCGGCGCGACGAGCCCGCTCACGAGCTTGAGGATCGTGGACTTGCCGCAGCCGGACGGGCCGACCAGCGCCACGAACTCGCCCTCGCGGATATCGAGCGTCGTCGGCATCAAGGCCCGCACCGCCTTGTCGCCGCGGCCGAAGGTGACGGAAACAGCCTCGAGCTCGATGGCCTTCGTTCGCGGCAACTCGCCCAGCGCCGCCTGGTCCCGCATCGGGGCGATCTGGACCATCGCGTTCATGACGTCAGAGCAGCACGTTCCGTGCCATCATATACGATGGCGACGCTTCCGCTTCGCCGGTCTGCCAGCCTCCGCTGCGGAAGTTCGTGCGAGGACCAATTAACGGGCATTCTGCACAGATTGCATTGTATACCATTGGCTCCGGCACCGGGTACCCTCGACAGCCCTCGCATCGAGCCGTCGATGACTTTCGATCGTGTCTTCACCAACGCCCGTCTGCCCGGCCGGAACGAGGTCGTGGATATCGGGATCGTTTCGGGCCGCTTCGCGGCTGTAGAGGTGGGGCTCGCGGGGGAGTGCCCCACCGACGATCTCGGCGGCCGCGTGGTCGTGCCGGGCCTCGTCGAGACGCATCTCCATCTCGACAAGGCGTGCCTCTTCGGCCGCTGCGATTGCGGCGGGGGCAGCGTCAAGGAGGCCATAGCGGCGGTGTCCCGGGCCAAGCGCGACTTTACCGAGAAGGACGTCTATGCCCGCGCCGCCCAGGCGCTCGAAAAGGCGATCGGCTTCGGGACGAACCGCATCCGGACGCATGTCGAGGTCGATCCACGGATCGGACTGACGAGCTTCCGTGCGCTGAAGCGCCTGAAGAAGGAGTACGCGTGGGCGGTGGATCTAGAGCTCTGCGCCTTTCCGCAGGAGGGCCTGCTCGACGATCCCGGCTGCGAGGAGGTGCTGGTCGCGGCCCTGGAGGAGGGCGCCGACCTCGTTGGCGGCGTGCCGTATGTGGACCGGGACGCGAACGGGCATGTCGCGCGCATCTTCGAACTCGCCCGGCGCTACGACGTAGACATCGACTTCCACCTCGATTTCGACCTCGATCCGAGCTGGGCGACGCTGTTCGAGGTCTGCCGGGTGACGGACGAGACCGGATGGGGCGGCCGGGTCGCGATCGGGCACGTGACGAAGCTGTCCGCCATGGCGCCCGAGGCGTTCGAGGCCGCTGCCCGGCGCCTGGCGGATGCGGGCGTGGCCGTCACGGTGCTGCCCGCGACCGATCTCTTCCTGATGGGGCGCGGGCACGATCGCGACGTGCCCCGCGGCGTGACCCATGTGCACCGGCTGGCCGCTCTGGGCGTGACCTGCTCGATCTCGACGAACAACGTCCTGAACCCGTTCACGCCCTACGGCGATTGCTCGCTCATCCGTATGGCGAACCTTTATGCGAACGTGGCGCAGGTCGCGGCCGAGCGCGACCTCGATGGCTGCCTCGACATGGTGACCGCGTCCTCGGCCCGGCTGATGCGGCTGTCGGATTACGGGATCGCACCGGGCCAGCCGGCCGACATGGTGGTGCTGGACGCCCTCTCGCCGGCGGAGGCGGTGGCGGCCATCGCGCCTCCGGTCTTCGGCCTGAAAAACGGGCGCGTCAGCTTCGAGCGGCCGGCCCCTCGTTTGGCAAAGCCGGGGACGCAGGGAATGTCAGGTTGTGCGGTTCGCACCGCGGGCTGCACATGCGGCTGATCGGGCATCCCGCACGGGCGGCCGGCCTTGCCCGTTTCCTCGACTACGTCCAAGGGCACGAAGGCGTCTGGGTGACGCGCCGGCTCGACATCGCCCGGCACTGGACCGCAACGCATCCGTTCGAGGGCTGACACATGGCCGCCGATCTCGTCGTCGCGCTCGGAGACGTCCGGTACCGTGTCGAGCGGCCCTTCGGATCCTGGCCGGCGAATACCGGCTTCGTGACGGACGTCACGGCCGATGCGCGGGGACACGTCTTCGTCATGCTGCGGCACGACCCGCTCGTGCACCCGGCAGACCCGCGCATCATCGAGCTCTCGCCCGAGGGCGAGTACATCCGCGGCTTCGGCGCTGATACGATCGTCGATGCGCATTACCTCCATGCCGATCCGCACGGGCGCCTGCTGGCGGTCGACCGCGACATGCACGAGATCGTCATCCTGTCCGCGGCCGGCGAGCGGCTCGGCGGCATCGGCACCCGCGGGGGGCCGCTTCAGCCATTCAACCACCCGGCCGACGTCCACGTCTCGGCCTGGGGCGACATCTACGTCGCGGATGGCTATGCGGCGTCCCTCGTGCACCGCTTCGATGCGGACGGACATCCGCTCGGCTCCTGGGGCGGACTCGGATCGGCCGATGGCCAGTTCGCCTGGCCGCACGCGATCTGGACGTTTCCGGATGGCCGCGTGGCGGTCGTGGACCGGCCGCATGACCGCGTGCAGGTCTTCGACCGCGACGGCCGGCACCTGCAGACCTGGCACGACTTCGTCCAGCCGGTCGCCATCTGGGGCGACGAGGCGGGCCGGAGCTACGTCACGGACCTGCTCCCGAACCTTCACCTGATCGGGCCGGACGGGGAGCGGCTGGGCCGCTGCCGCCCGATGCTGAACGGCGCGCACGGGATCTGGGGATTGCCGGGCGGCGATCTTCTCCTGGCGGAGGTCAATCCGAGCCGGGTCACCCGGCTGCGACTGCTTCCGTAAGCAGTCGTGCGGGCGAGGCTCCGAGCGCTCGACCGCCGTCCACAGAGAAGATGGCAAGCGCTGGTTTCCGACGGAAACGCTGTGCGCTCCGCTGCCTGTCTGATCAGCATCAATGCTTTGCT
>CAXUKK010000178.1:0-2196 GCA_964251455.1 uncultured Enterovirga sp. | reverse complement strand
CTCCATGATTGAGCAAGCGCATCCGCGAGGAAATCCTGATAGTGGCCGATCAACCGCCCGATGTTCCCGGAGGACCTCACCTTCGGACGGTCGCCATGCCGCGCGACGCCAATCCGAGCGGGGACGTATTCGGCGGCTGGACCGTGTCGCAGATGGACTTAGCCGGAGGCGGCTTCGCCGCCGAGCGTGCCGGAGGCCGGGTCGCTACTGTCTCCATCGACAGCATGGTGTTTCTCCGGCCGGTGGCGGTGGGGGATGAGGTCAGCTGCTACTGCACCGTCGCTGACGAAGGCGAGACGTCCGTCACCGTGAAGATCGAAACCTGGGCGCGCAGCCGCGCCGTCCGGAACAGTGAATAGGTTACGGAGGGCCATTTCAAGTTCGTGGCCATTGACGAGGCTGGGAAGCCGCGGCCACTTCCGGAGATGTAAGTGTTCGTAGGCAGCCGGGGCTCGGCGCCCGAGCGGTGCGCGCCCCGAAGGGATGCAGATCTCATAGGGGACTGATCCGGGAGCAGGGGAGTGCGTGCATGGCCGATGTCGACGTAGAGCAGTGGCTCGAAGGATGGGTCGAAAACAATCTCGGCGGAGCCAGCGTCGCGCAGCCGGCGACCGACGTAAATCGGCAGGCAGAGGTTTGCATTGCAGAAGCCGCCGTCGCCGGGATCAGCTCCGATGAGCTCACGATGGCCGCTGGCGGCAACCTCGCCACGTATCTGGCAGACCGCCAGGTCGCGATGACAACGTCGACGTGAACGCAGTTGGCGGTGGCCGTGCGGGTTTTGACCGCAAGGTCGACGAGATCAGAAGAGCGATTCCGGCACTCAGGCCAGACAACTCGAAGGATGGTCTCAGGTCCTGGTGGCTCCGGGTCGTCATCCCGCTGCTCGACGACGGCCGGCTCGCGTTGCGCATCGATCAGCGTCCGGGAGGGCGCGCAGCGGGCATCCTGGACGAGATCGCCAATGGCGGGGATCTCGGCCCGCGTTTGCCCGAACTGCAATCCGCTGTCGCCGAGCAGCGAGCGGCAACGCTCAAGACTCTCAACAGACCGGTCGAGCGTCTTCGGAACCAGGTGGGTGCGGACCTGCGGGAACTCGGGGGCGACGCAGCGCCCTATGTCGAGGCGATGGACCAATGGCTGCGGTCGCGCCAGTTCGCGGACGGGCCGAACCTCAACAGGTCGCTGTCCGACGCGCTGAAGGCTGGACGGACCCGGGCGAAGGTGAGGGCGCGCCAGAACTCGCAAGTCCGGCGCCTGCGCGACCAGCTCGGGTTCGGGACCTATGTCGAGAAGTTCACGGCTGCGCGCCGGCTGAACCGCCGCATCATCTTCCACATGGGCCCGACCAATTCCGGCAAGACCTTCGCGGCACTCGAGATCCTCAGCAAGGCGGCGACGGGGGTCTACCTCGCCCCGCTGCGGCTCCTCGCTCTGGAGAACTACGAGGCCCTGCTGGACCGCGGCCTGCAAGCCGGGATGGTGACCGGGGAGGAAGTCTTGGGCGAGGCCGACCCGACCCACACGTCGCGTACGATCGAGACGGCCGATCTGACCCGGCCGGTGGACGTCGCCGTCATCGACGAGATCCAGATGCTGTCGGACCCGGACCGGGGCTGGGCCTGGACGAACGCGCTCTTCGGCGTTCCCGCCAAGGTCGTGATCGTGTGCGGATCGGAGGATGCACTCTCCTATGTGCGACGCGCCGCGGAAGCTGCGGACGAGTCCCTGGAGGTGGTTGCCTTCGAGCGGAAGACGCCCCTCGTCCTCCTGGAGGATGCGGTACCGCTCGAAGCCGTCCAGACCGGCGACGCCGTCGTGGCCTTCTCACGACGAGCCGTGCACGAGATCCGGGAGGTGCTCGTCCAGCGCGGGCACAGCGTCGCGACCATCTACGGCGCTCTCTCGCCCGAGGTTCGCCGGGCGGAGGCCGCCCGTTTCCGATCGGCCCAGGCGGGCGTTCTCGTCACGACCGATGCGATCGGCATGGGTCTCAATCTCGGACCGCTGAAAAGGATCATCTTCTCGGCAACCCGCAAATGGGACGGCGTGGCCGACCGGACTTTGACGAATTCGGAGATCCGGCAGATCGCGGGCCGCGCCGGTCGGTTCGGCCATCAGGATGCCGGCTACGTCGCGGCCGTCGACGACGATGGCGTGGAGCCGATCAGGACAGCGCTCGGAGGTGCTCCGACC
>CAXUKK010000177.1:0-6654 GCA_964251455.1 uncultured Enterovirga sp. | reverse complement strand
GCGCCGTAGACCATCTGGTGCTGCTGCACGCGGCTCTTGCCCCGGAACGCCGCCGACGTGACGGTCGCGGCGTAGTGGTCGCCGTCGCCGGCCAGGTCCTTGATCTCGACGGCGGCGTCCGGCAGCGCCTCCTTGATCATGCGTTCGATGTCGGCCGCATCCATGGCCATAGAATCAGCTCCTCAGGTATCAGGCGGCGAGCTCAAGCTCGGGTGCCGGCCCGGCCATGTAGTCCGGCAGCCAGGATTCGTGCGCGGTCTTGAGTTCGGCGATCGCGATCGGCTCGTCCGCGCCGAGCGCCAGCACCTCGCCGCCCGTGACGCCGAGATACCATGTCGGGATCCCGAGCGCCTGCGCGTCCTGCCGCACCTGGTGCAGGTCGGCGGTCGCGACCGTGAGCAGGTAGCGGCCCTGGTCCTCGCCGAACAGGAAGGCATGCACGGCGAGGCTCGACGGGAGATCGCGGGGCTGCACCGCGAGCCCGATCCCACCGCCCATCGCCATCTCGGCGAGCGCCACCGCGAGGCCGCCATCGGAGAGGTCGTGCACGGTGTCGGTGCGGCCGGCGCGGATCAGCCCGCGCACGAAGTCGCCGACCCGGCGCTCGACCGCGAGATCCACGGGCGGCGGAGCGCCCTCCTCGCGGCCGCAGATGTCGCGGAGATAGACCGACTGGCCGAGCCAGCCCTCGGTCGCGCCGATCAGGAGCACCGCCTCGCCCGAGCGCTTGAAGGCGATCGAGGCCCGGACGGACACGTCGTCGACGAGCCCGACGCCGCCGATCGTGGGCGTCGGCAGGATGCCGGTGCCGTTGGTCTCGTTGTAGAGCGACACGTTCCCGGACACGATCGGGAAGTCGAGCGCGCGGGCGGCCTCGCCGATGCCCCGGATGCAGCCGACGAGCTGCCCCATCGATTCGGGCCGCTCCGGATTGCCGAAGTTCAGGTTGTCGGTCAGCGCGAGCGGCTGCCCGCCGACGGCCGTGATGTTGCGCCAGGCTTCCGCCACGGCCTGACGGCCACCCTCGACGGGATCCGCCTCGCAATAGCGCGGCGTGACGTCGGTCGTGAGCGCGAGCCCCTTCGGGCCGTCCTCGACGCGCACGATGGCGGCGTCGCCGCCCGGACCCCCGACCGTGTTGCCGAGAATAAGGCTGTCATATTGCTCCCAGACCCAGCGCTTCGAGCAGAGGTCCGGCGACCCGATGAGCTGCAAGAGCGCGTCCCGGTCCGAGACCGGCGCCTCGACGCTCTCCGGCGGGATCACGGGCAGGTAGGTGTTCGCGAGATGCGGCCGGTCGTAGAGCGGCGCCTCGTCGCCGAGCTCCTTGATCGGCAGGTCGGCGACGGTCTCGCCGCCATGCTTGACGACGAAGCGCAGCGTGTCGGTCGTGTGCCCGATGATCGCGAAATCGAGACCCCACTTGCGGAAGATCGCCTCGGCGATCTCCTCCATGCCGGGCTTGAGCACCATGAGCATGCGCTCCTGGCTTTCCGAGAGCATCATCTCGTAGGCCGTCATGCCGGCTTCGCGGATCGGCACATTGTCGAGATCGAGTTCGACACCGAGATTGCCCTTCGCGCCCATCTCGACCGCCGAGCAGGTCAGGCCGGCCGCGCCCATGTCCTGGATCGCGATGACGGAGCCCGACTGCATCAATTCGAGACAGGCTTCCAGAAGGAGCTTTTCGGCGAAGGGGTCGCCGACCTGGACGGTCGGGCGCTTCTCCTCCGACGAATCGTCGAAGGCCGCGGATGCCATGGTGGCGCCGTGGATGCCATCGCGACCCGTCTTGGAGCCGAGATAGACGATCGGGTTCCCGACGCCGGTCGCGGCCGCGTAGAAGATGGCATCGGTCTTGGCGAGGCCGACCGCCATCGCGTTGACCAGGATGTTGCCGTCGTAGCGCGGGTGGAAGCCGACCGAGCCGCCGACGGTCGGCACCCCGAACGAGTTGCCGTAGCCGCCGATGCCGGCCACCACGCCCGCCACGAGATGGCGCGTGCGCGCGTTGTCGGGGGAGCCGAAGCGGAGCGAGTTCAGGGCCGCGATCGGCCGGGCGCCCATCGTGAACACGTCGCGCAGAATGCCGCCGACGCCCGTCCCCGCGCCCTGATAGGGCTCGATGAAGGACGGGTGGTTGTGCGACTCCATCTTGAAGACGCAGGCGAGCCCGTCGCCGATATCGATCACGCCGGCATTCTCGCCCGGGCCCTGGATCACCCAGGGCGCAGATGTCGGCAGCGTGCGCAGGTGGATCCGCGAGGACTTGTACGAGCAATGCTCGTTCCACATCGCGGACACGATGCCGAGCTCGACGATCGTCGGCTGGCGGCCGATCAGCGCGCAGAACCGCTTATATTCGTCTTCCGTCAGCCCGTGCTCGCGAACGAGTCCGGGCGTGATGGCCACATCCGTCGAAACCATGGATCCCCGTCTGACCTGTTGCCCGGCGATTAAGGCCTAGAGCCGTCCCTGGCAACGCAGCGGCCGCCCGGCCATCGTTCGCCGCAGGCGAGGATCGTGCCGAAACGGCACAGAATCGCTTGGCACGCGCATCGCTCAACATCCCCCACGGCAGACGAACGGCCCGGGAGACGAGAGATGCAGATGGTTCGGCGTTTCAAGGCGGATCAGCGCGGCGCGACAGCGATGCTGTTCGGCTTCACGGCCCTGCCCCTCCTCGGCCTCGTCGGAGCTGCGGTCGATTATAGCCGGGCGTCGGCGTATCACAGCCGGATGCAGCGCGCCGCGGATGCGGCGGTGCTCGCGATCGTGCGGGAGCCCTCGAACTCGCAGTCGTGCGATATCCAGCAGCGTGGCGAGCAGATTTTCAGGGCCATGCTGGGTGATACCAGTGCTGTCGAGAGCAGCTGCGCGCCACAGAGGACAACTCAGCCGAGTAGCGGCACGCCAGCTTCGATCAACCAGCCCGCGAGCATCCAGGCGGTGGTGGCGAAGCGCGATGGTCGCGATATCACGCTCACCGCCTCCGCCAGCATGGACCGGACCATCATGAAGGTCATGGGCCTCCAGCCGATGCCCATCTCCGTGACCGCGAAAGCGTCCTCCGCTCGTCGTCTCGAGGTGGCGCTCGTTCTCGACAATACCTTCTCGATGAGCGAGTTGCTCGACGACGGCACCGTCAAGATGGCCGCGCTCAAGACGCAGGCCACGAAGGTCCTCGACAGCCTCCAGACGCTCGCCGCGCAGCCGGGCCGTGGCCGGGACAGCGTCAAGGTCTCGATCGTGCCGTTCGACACGGAGGTCCGGCTCGATCCCGCCAAGTTCCGCAACGAGAACTGGTTTCATTGGCGCGGCGAAGGCGCAAACTCCTCCAACTGGACGGGATACGTGTACGATCGGCCGGGAGACTACGCCTCCCGCGACGACGCACCGACCGGCGCGAAGGACTCGTTCTTCCCAGCCCCGCGGTACTCGGAATGCGCAAGCGAGGGGGCTATGAAATGCCCGTCCTCAGCTGACTTGCCCGCGATCCAGCCGCTCGCCTCGATCACGGACAGCCGGAATCGGCTCAACGATGTCATCGCCAGCATGCAGCCGCGCGGTTACACCAATATCGGGATCGGAGCCGTCTGGGGTCAGGCGACGCTGTCGAGCTCCCGCCCTTTCACGGAGGGCGCTGACGCCGGTGACGACAGCGTTCAGAAGGTCATGCTCGTGCTGACGGATGGGTTGAACACCGCTCATCACGTGGGTGGCCAAATCGAAAAGAGCACTGCCTTTCCGGAAAATTCCATCGAGGCTAAGGCCGTCGTTGGCCGGATCGACACCAAGACGCGAGCGGCGTGCGAGAACGCTAAGGCGAGCGGAACCGAGATCTTTACGATCCGTGTCCTCGAGGGTGACGAGGACATGCTTCGCTCCTGCGCTTCGAGCCCGGCCAATTACAGCAATGTGAAAACGCAAGGCGACATGGGCGCAGCCTTCGACAAGTTCCTGGAAAAGATCACCCAGACGCGCATCACCCACTGAACCTTGCACCGCCTGAAAGGCCCGTCCCGCTCTCGCGGGGCGGGCCTTCTTGCGTGGAAGCGGGCAGGGGCCACATTCTCCAGGCTGAGCGCGGTGCGCTTGTCGGAGGACGGGATGGCAGTCTCAAACACGGCAATGTTCGAGGCCTTGAAGGCAGTGGGCCCAAGCCGGTCCGACACCATCAAGCGCCTCGACGCGCTCGCGACCCTTATGGACAGTGCCTTCGTCGTCCCAGGAACGCGGATCCGGCTGGGGCTCGATTCGATCATCGGGCTCGTGCCCGGCATCGGCGATCTCGCCTCCGCATTGATCTCCAGCTACATCGTCTGGGAGGCGCGCCAGCTCGGCGTGCCGCGCTGGAAGATCGCCCGCATGGTCGGGAACGTCGCGTTCGACACGACCATCGGGGCCCTTCCGATCGTCGGGGACGTGCTCGACGTCTTCTCCAAGTCGAACCGCCGCAACCTGAAGATCCTGCGCGACCATCTCGATCGCGAGCGCCGCGAGGGGCCTGGCGTCGATGGGGTCATCGAGGCCGACTACACGGTGGTGCGGAGCGGGCGATGAAGCGGCTTCTCTGGGCGGCCGGGTGGGTCGGGGTCTTCTTCTGGTCTCTGTTCGCCCGGGCCGCCTACGGCCTGGTCGACCTCGTCGGCGGCACGTCCATGCGCAATGCGGACGTGTTCTCGGCTGACCCGAGCACGGTCGAGTGGCTCTTCCACCTGTTCGGCTGGGTCCGGGGCTTCTCGACCTCGGCCATCCTGGTGATCTGGGGACTGGTGTCGCTGGCTATCCTGGCCGTGCCGTGGCTGTTCGACCGGCTGACGGTCAAGACGATGCAGACGACCACCTACTCGACCCAGCCGCCCGTCATGCGGGACGGCGTGATCGACCTCGGGCCTGGCGATTACAGCGTGCGCAACCCCGAGCCTCGACGATCCGGGCCGGCACCGCGGATCAGCCCGCGCATCTGAGACGCGCCGTGCGGCTCGCACTGTACCAGCCCGATATCCCGCAGAATGCCGGGACGATGATGCGCATGGCGGCCTGCCTCGGGGTTGCCGTGGATCTCATCGAGCCTGCCGGCTTCGACGTTTCCGACCGGAACCTCCGCCGCGCCGGGCTCGATTACCTCGACCAGCTGGACGTGGTGCGGCACGTATCCTTCGCGGCCTTCGACGCCGCACGGCGCGGGCCTGGAGCCAGGCTGCTGCTGGCGACCACGCGCGGCGCGGACCCCTATGCGGAGTTCAGCTTTCGGCCCGGAGACATCCTCATGGTCGGGCGTGAATCAGCCGGGGTGCCGGAACCCGTGCATGATGCGGCGGATGCCCGGCTCATCGTACCGATGCGGCCAGGCTTGCGCTCGCTCAACGTGGCCGTCGCGGCTGCCATGATCCTCGGCGAGGCCCTGCGGCAGACAGGTTTCCCGACGTCCGAGGGTCAGCCGACCAGATAACGTCGTGTCGGCCCGGCTGTCGTTCTCGCCGCGTGCCGGAAGTAGCCCCTGTTCTCGGGGTCGGGCATCAAAGCACGCGTGTAGCCGAGAACCGTCTCGCTGGTGCCGAGGCAGAGCGCTCCGTCAGGAGCCAGCACGGCGCCGAGCCGCTCGAACAATGCGGTCTTTGTCGGGGGATCAAGATAGATCGCCAGGTTGCGGCATAGGATAAGGTCGAAACTGCCGAGCGGGCCGAAATCCCCGAGCAGGTTCAGCACCCTGAACTGGACCATGTTCCGCAACTCGGGCGCGATCGTCCATTCTGTTCCGGCCGGGCAGAAATGGTCCAGGAGGTAGCGCACCGGCAGCCCGCGCTGCACCTCGAAGGTCGAGTAGGTTCCGGCCCGTGCCCGCCCGATCGCAGCAGGCGAGATGTCGGTGCCCAGGATGTCGACCGACCATCCGTCGATCAGGCTGCGCATCTCGTTCAGGATGATCGCGATCGAGTAGGCCTCCTGTCCGGTGGAGGCCGCCGCAGACCATATGCGCAACCGGCGCGTCTCGGCTCTGCTTGTGATCAGGGCGGGCAGGATATCCGTCCGGAGCGCCTCGAAAGGAGCTCGATCGCGGAAGAACATGGTCTCGTGGGTCGCCATCGCGACAACGGCCGCATCGGCGAGGCCGCGATCCTCGCCCGCTCTCAACCGCTGCACGAGGTCGCTGAGGGAGCGCAGGCCCGAATCGTGGCAGATCGGGCGAAGCCGGCTCTCGGCCAGGTAGCGTTTCTCCGGCCCGAGATCGAGGCCCGAGCGCTCCTTAAGGAAGCTCCGGAGGTAAGCGAATTCGCCCTCGGTCAGCATGACAGCCTGACTGCGGCCGTTACGGCACCGGCGAGAGACTCGAGCGGCAGGACCTGGCGGGCGAGCCCGGCCTTTGCGATGCTGCCCGGCATTCCCCAGACGACGCTCGTCGCCTCGTCCTGCACGACCACGCTGCTCCCTGCATCGACCAGCGCCCTGGCGCCCGCCGTGCCGTCCGACCCCATGCCCGTGAGCACGATCGCCAGCGCTGCCGGCCCGAACACCCGAGCCACATCGGCGAACAGAACGTCGACGGCCGGCCGGCAATGATGGACCGGAGGACCCGGATCGAGCCGAAGGGCAGGCCCGCCCTCGGCGGCCGAGACTCCGAGATGGTATCGGCCAGGGGCAAGATAGACC
>CAXUKK010000176.1:0-6695 GCA_964251455.1 uncultured Enterovirga sp. | reverse complement strand
TGGCGATAACCGCTTCCGGGCGGAGTCGGCGGCAAACTAGACTGCACTGATTCGTAAGGGGCGACCCCGTCCCTCACGATTCAGGCCTGCCGCCATGAGCCGCCCCATCATTCCGACTTCAGAGACAACGGTCGCCTACGGCCGCCGCACAGCTTTGGCCGGAGACTGCGCACGGTACGAGCCATCGTGACGTCCGCGAGAGTGTGCCGTCCGCGGCGCCGTCATACCAAAGAACTTCGTGTGGGCGTCGCATGCTGCGCGGCCCTCCTGGCTGCAGCGGGCCAGGCGACTGCCGGGCCGCTCGATCTCCTGAACGCCGATTTCCTCCCGTCGCTGCTGTGGTTCGATCCGCGCTCGGCCTTCGGCTTCGCGATCCTGACCGGCCTTGTCATTTTCTCTACGACGCTCGCGATCTTGCACATTCGCGAGCGGCGCATCTGGACCGACCGCGAACGGGAACTCGTAGCCGAGGCTGAAAGCCTGCGGGACGCATCCGAGCGCGCGGAACTGCTTGTCGGGTCTGAGCGGCAGGTCGTGATCCTCTGGACCGGGCACGAGGGCGAGACGACCGTCGCGGGAGATCCCGCTTCGCTCGTTCAGCCCGGCACCCCGGGCCGGCTTCTGGCGTTCGGGTCGTGGCTGCTTCCGCCGGATGCCGGGCAGATCGAGGCCGCGATCGAGCGGCTGCGCGAGCGCGGCGAGGGTTTCCGCCTGGTCGCACGGTCCGTGGAGGGCCGCTTCGTCGAAGCCGAGGGCCGGGCGGTCGGCGGCCGGGCGCTCCTGCGCCTGCGGGAAGTGACGGGCTACCGGGCCGATCTTCTTCGCACGGAGGAGGAGCAGGCCGAGACGCGCCGGAGCCTGGACGCCGTACGCGGGCTCCTCGATTCGATCGACCAGCCGGTCTGGCTGCGGGGCGCGGACGGGCACCTCACCTTTGCCAACAAGGCCTATTGCGTCGCCGTCGAAGCGGGCAGCGCCGAAGATGCATGCCAGCGGTCGCTCGAACTGATGGAGCAAGGCGACCGGACCCAGGCTGCGCGCCTGCGGGCGGCCGGCGCGGTGTTCCGGGCCAGGGTCCCGGCGATCATGGCGGGCAGCCGTCGTGTCCTCGACATCACCGAGGCACCGCTTCCCGCCGGCGCCGGCGGCATCGCGCAGGATGTCTCCGAACTCGAGACGATGCGGTCGGACGTACAGCGCCTCATGAAGGCCCATACGCGCACCCTCGACCAATTCCCGACCGCCGTCGCCATGTTCGATGCCGCGCAGCGGCTTGTCTTCCACAACGCCGCTTATCGCCAGCTCTGGTACCTGGAGGACGCCTTCCTGGCCAGCCGGCCAAGCGACGGAGAGATCCTGGACCGCCTTCGAACCACGCGGCTGCTCCCGGAGCAGGCGGATTACCGCGCCTGGAAGGCCGGTGTGCTCGAGGCTTACCGCTCCCTCGAGCCGCGCGAGACCTGGTGGTACCTGCCCGACCGCCGCACCCTGCGGGTCGTCGCCAATCCGAACCCCCAGGGCGGCCTGACATACCTGTTCGACGACGTGTCCGATCGGATGCATCTCGAGTCGCGCTACAACGCGCTCATCAAGGTCCAGAGCGAGACCCTCAACACGCTATCCGAGGGCGTCGCCCTCTTCGGGGCAGACGGGCGGCTGCGCCTGTTCAACGACGCCTTCGCGAAGCAATGGCGCCTCGATGCCGCCGCGCTTGCCGGCGAGCCCCATGTCGACAAGGTCGTGGCGCTCTGCGGCCCGCTCTCGCCCGCCGATGGCTCCTGGCCGGACCTGACGGCCGCGGTCGCGGGCTTCTCGGATACCCGCCTGCGCGTGGAAACCCGGATGGAGCGGCCGGACGGCTCCGTCCTCGAATGTGCGGCCGAGCCGCTGCCCGACGGCGGCACGCTCCTCACCTTCGTAGACGTCACGGCAAGCGTGAATGTCGAGCGCGCGCTGACCGAGCGCAACGATGCACTGGAACTCGCATCCCGCCTCCGGAACGAGTTCGTGCACCACGTCTCCTACGAGCTGCGCTCGCCGCTCACCAACATCATCGGGTTCACGGAGCTTCTCGGCGCCGAGACCATCGGCGAGCTCAACGAGCGCCAGCGCGAATACGCCGGGCACATCATGCAATCCTCGGCGGCCCTCCTAGCCATCATCAACGACATCCTGGACCTTGCCTCGATCGACGCCGACACGATCGAGCTCACGCGCGAGCGCATCGACATCCGGGCGACCATCGAGGCCGCCGCGAAGGGCATCCACGACCGCCTCGTCGAGGATCGTCTCGACCTCGTGGTCGACATCGCGTCGGACATCGAGAGCTTCACCGGCGACGGCAAGCGCGTTCGGCAGATCCTGTTCAACCTCCTGTCGAATGCCGCCGGATTCTCTTCGCCGGGGCAGACCATCACGGTCTCCGCCCGCCAGGCCGGACGCGAGATCGTGCTGTCCGTCGCCGACCAGGGCCGCGGCATTCCGGACGACGTGCGGGCCCGCGTCTTCGAGCGCTTCGAGAGCCATTCGGCCGGCACGGGCCACCGCGGGGTCGGACTCGGCCTCTCGATCGTCCGCTCCTTCGTGGAACTGCATGGCGGTCGCGTCGAACTCGCCTCGCAACCGGGTGCCGGCACGGTCGTGACCTGCTACTTTCCGGCCGATGGCGGCCCCGCGCAGCAGATCGCCGCGTAGGGTTGCGGAGAGGCTCTAGGGCCTGCAAGAGGCCGAAATGCCCGTGACCCAAAAGGCCGCCCCGAGCGCGGCCGCGATCCTCCGCAGCCGGATGCCGATCGTCGTGCCCCTGCCGGACGAGGCGGCGACGATCTCGCTCGGTGGCATGCTCGCCCCCGAACTGCAGGCCGGCGACCTCGTCGCGATGTCGGGCGAGATCGGGGCCGGCAAGACGACGCTGGCTCGTGCGATCCTGCGGGCGAAGCTCGGCGACCCGCAACTCGAAGTGCCGAGCCCGACCTTCACGCTTGTCCAGACCTACCAGTCGGCGGGGGTGCCGATCATCCACGCCGACCTGTACCGGATCGCCGGCGGCGGCGAGCTGTACGAGCTCGGCTTCGACGAGATGCAGGCCTCCTCCATCGTGCTCGTCGAATGGCCGGAGCGCGCGATCGAGCGCTTTCCGACGGAACGCCTCGACGTCCTCCTCGACATGGATCCGGACACCGGCGAGCGGCGGGCGCTGATCTCCGGCACCGGCCCGATCGCCGAGAGGGTCGCGCGCTCCTATGCGCTTGTGGGCCTGCTCGAGACCTCCGGCTGGTCGGATGCCGAACGGATCCTCATGCAGGGCGACGCCTCCACCCGAGCGTACGAGCGCCTGGCGAGGCCGTCCGGCGAGACCGCGATCCTGATGATCTCGCCGCCGCGGCCCGATGGGCCGCCGGTGCGGCGCGGCAAACCGTACAGCGCCATCGCGAGGCTCGCGGAGAGCGTGCATGCCTTTGCCGCGATGGATCGCGGTCTCGCCGACCAGGGCTTCAGCGCGCCGCAGATCCTCGCCGAGGACCTCGATGTCGGGCTTCTCCTCATCGAGGATTACGGGAGCGAGCCCGTCGTCGACGAGAACGGACCGATCCCCGAGCGCTACGGCGAGGCGACGCGCCTTCTCGCGCGCCTGCACTCGCGCAGGCTGCCGGCCGAACTGCCGTTCGGCGAGGACGGCACCCATCAGATTCCACCGTACGACCTCGATGCGTTCCTGATCGAGGTCGATCTGCTGCTCGACTGGTACCTGCCCTTCATCGTCGGCACGAAGCCGTCGGGGTCGGTCAGGGCCGAGTTCGGCCATGTCTGGCGCGACACGCTGGCCGGCGTGCTCGCCGAGCCGCAGACCTGGACCTTGCGCGACTTCCATTCGCCGAACCTGATCTGGCTTCCCGAACGCGAGGGGATCAGGCGCGTCGGCCTCCTCGACTTCCAGGACGCGGTGCTCGGGCCTGCGGCCTACGACGTCGCGTCGCTGCTCCAGGATGCCCGCGTGGCGGTTCCGGCCGATCTCGAGATCAGGCTGCTGGGGCTCTATGCGGCCGAGCGCCGGGCCGCCGATCCGGCCTTCGATATGGCGAGCTTCGCGACCTCCTACGCGATCATGGGCGCGCAGCGGGCGACGAAGATCCTCGGCATCTTCGCCCGGCTCGATAAGCGGGACGGAAAGCCGCAATATCTCGCGCACCTGCCACGGATCCGGGCCTACCTCGCCCGCAACCTGGCTCATCCCGCGCTGATCCGCCTCCAGGCCTGGTTCCAGTACCATGGCGGCGACGTCATCCCGCGCGCCGAGCCGGAGCCGCCCGCGCCGCAAGGCGCCTCCGTCGACAGGGCCGCTGCGTTCGAGGACGAGTTGCTGAGCGAAGCTGCCGAGGGGAACCGGGAGCGGGAGCCGTCGGACGAGACGTCGTTGGCAGAACTGCCATCGGAGAACCTTCCATCGGAAGGCGAGCCTGCGCCGCAGCCCGCTCCTCCCATGCCCGCCATGGTGCTCGCGGCCGGGCTCGGCAAGCGCATGCGTCCGGTGACCGACACCCGCCCGAAGCCGCTCGTGGAGGTCGGCGGGCGGGCGCTCATCGATCACGCGCTCGGCCGGCTCGTCGAGGCCGGCCTGAAGGAGGTCGTGGTCAACGTCCACTACCTGCCGGACATGATCGAGGCCCATCTCTCGGGCCTGGTCGACCTCGACGTGACGATTTCGGACGAGCGCGACGCGCTGCTTGAAACGGGCGGCGGCATCAAGCGCGCGCTGCCGCTCCTCGGCCCGGAATTCCTCGTCCTCAACTCGGATTCGCTCTGGACCGAGCGCGACACGAAGAACCTGCCTCGCATGCTGGACATGTGGAAGCCAGATGCCATGGACATCCTGCTGCTGCTCGCTCCCCGCAAGAGCCTCGGCTATGACGGGCTCGGGGACTTCAACATGGCCCCCGATGGCCGACTGACCCGCCGCGTCTTTGGCGCCCTGGCCCCCCACGTCTATGCCGGCGCGGCCATTCTCAAAGCGGAACTGTTCGAGAACACGCCGGACGGCGCCTTTTCGCTCAATCTCCTGTTCGACCGCGCCATCGAGGCGGGCCGCCTCTTCGGCCTCGCGCTCGATGGCGAATGGCTGCATGTCGGCACGCCCGAGGCGATCGGTCAGGCCGAGAAGCGGCTCGAGCAGGCGGCTGCAAACTGACGTTGGGGTGGGGACGGGACCTCACATGAGACCCCGCACGGTATCGCCGACGAGCGTGTTCCCGTATTGTTCGTAGAGCCGGCGCATGGAATCGCTGCCGCGGACCGACGCTTGACCGCAGCCAATATCTTCACGATCCCGCCCGGGGCGCCCTTTCTGGCGACGCTCGTCGATGCGCTGCTCTCGGGCGAACTCGTCGGGCCGCTCGGCCGGGACGAACTCGCAGCGGCGACGATCTACCTTCCGACGCGCCGCGCCGGACGCGCTCTTGCTGAACTCCTGGCGCAGCGCTCGCGCGGGCTCGTCCTGCCGCGCATCGTGCCCCTTGGCGACGCCGACGAGGATAGCGGGACGGGCGGGGCATCGGCGGATCTCAGGCCGGCCATCCCGCCGCTCGAGCGGCGGCTGATTCTGACCAGGCTCGTCCAGGCCTGGGCCGCCCAGGTCGACCGCACCCAGCTTCGGCTCGCTCCCGATACGCCCTTCATGGTGCCGGGATCGCCGGCGGACGCGGTGTCGCTCGCGGGCGACCTCGAAGGTCTCATGGATGCACTCGCGACCGAGAGCGTCGACTGGGCGGCGCTCGAGGAGGTCGTCGAGATCGACTACTCGCATTATTTCCGCCTGACGCTCGACTTCGTCCGCATCGCGCATGAGCTGTGGCCGGGCATCCTGGCCGAGCGCGGCGCCATGGACCCTGCGGTCCGCCGCAATGCCATGATCGACGCGGAGACGAAGCGGCTCGCCGCCCACCCGCCTTCCGGGCCGGTGATCGCAGCCGGCTCGACCGGGTCCATCCCGGTGACCGCCCGCCTACTGGCCGCCATTGCGCGCCTGCCGCGCGGCGCACTCGTGCTGCCGGGGCTCGACCTGGACCTCGACGCGAAGGGCTGGAGCGCGATCGAGGGCGATGGCGAGACGGGCGGCGTGCATGGCCACCCGCAATACATCCTACGCCAGCTGGTCGAGGCGCATGTCGGGACGACCCGAGCCGCCGTGAGGCCGCTCGGCGCCCGCGATCTGGCGCTGGAGCCGCGACGACGGCTGGTTTCCGAGATCATGCGGCCGGCCGAGACGACCGACCTGTGGGCTGAGATCCCGGAGATCGAGCGGCGCATCGCGGCGAGCAAGGGCACGGACGACCTCGTCCTGATCGAGGCGGCGGACGAGCGCGAGGAGGCGCTCGCCATCGCGGTCGCCCTGCGCGAGACGCTCGCCAGTCCGGGCCGGCGGGCCGCGCTGGTGACGCCGGACCGCAATCTCGCCCGCCGGGTCGCGGCCGAACTCGGCCGCTGGGGCGTCCTGATCGAGGATTCCGCCGGCATCCCGCTTGCCGAGACGCCGCCAGGCCGGCTGGCGCGGCTGGCGGCCGACGCGGCGGCGCTCGACTTCCATCCCGTCCCCGTGCTCGCCCTCCTTGCCCATCCCCTGGTGACGCTCGGGCTGGCGCGCGGCGAGATGCAGCGCGGCGCCGCTGCCCTGGAACTCGGCGCTCTGCGCGGTCCGGCGC
>CAXUKK010000175.1:0-6726 GCA_964251455.1 uncultured Enterovirga sp. | reverse complement strand
CCTCAACGACGCTCAAAGCCGCAGCAAGCGAGGATGTCTCGCCCATTTGGCCTACTGGTTCACCGGCTAGCACGAACTGACCCGTCTCGACACTGATTTGGTCCATCCCGGCAAGAAGAAGATAGTACCCATCGCCGGCATTGATGATCAAGAGACGTCCGAAGGACCGAAATGGTCCGGCAAAAGACACCCAGCCGTCTGCTGGCGCGGTGACAAGCCCCTTGGCACGGGCGCCGATCACGTTTCCGCGCATCGTCCCGCCCTGCCCGTCCGCGGCACCGAACTCCTTGAGCACGGCGCCCGTGACCGGCCTGCCGAGCGTTCCGCGCGCCTCGGCGAAGGGTGTCCTCGGTGTAAGTCTGACAGGATCGCGCTCGGCAGCTGCGGCAAAGCGCTCCCGGACCTGCTTCACCTCGGCCTGCGCGCGCCGTCGCTCGGCCTCCGCCTCCCGCCGTGCGGCACCGAGTTCCCCGTCCAGGCGGTCGACGAGCTCCCTCAGGGTTTTCGCCTCGGTCCCCAGTGTCGCACTGCGCGAACGCTGGCTCCCGAGCGACCCCTCCGCGGCTGCAAGCTGCTGGCCGCGAAGCTGGGCGAGTGCCTGGATGCGCTGATTCTCGCGCCGGAGCAGGTCGAGCTCCCGGCCCAGCGTGTCGCGATTGGCGGCCGCGAGGTCCCGCAGCCTGACAAGCTCCGCGAGATCGGACGACAGTGATTCCACTTCCTCGCGGAGGCCGGGCACCACGGCCCCGAGCAGGATCGCGCTGCGCAGGGCGGACAGGATATCCTCCGGGTGCACGAGGACGGCCGGCGCGGCACCGCGCCCGAGCCGCTGCAAGGCCGCAAGCACCTCGCCGATGACCGCCCGGCGTCCTTCGAGCGAACGACGGATCGCCGATTCGCTCTCCGACACCGTCGTAAGATCGGCTTCGAGCTTGCGAATGTTCTCTTCCGTCTCGCGGGTCCGAGCGCCGGCTTGGACGAGCGCTGCGGACAGGCCCGCGCTGTCGGCGCGCAGCGTTTCCACCTCGGCTGCAAGCTTCCGGTCTGTCTCGACGCTGTCCGCCAGCCGCTGCTCGAGGTCGCGCAGGACGCCGTCGCGGCGAACCCGCTCCGCCTGTTTCGCGGCCGCTCGGGCCTCGGCATCGGCGGAGCGATCCTGGCGCTCCTGCGCGCTGATCGTCGACGCTGGTACGGCAAGCATCGTCAGGACCAAGGCCCCGCCCAGGGCGGCCCTGATTGTGGCAGGTCGCATCACGATTCGCCGGGTTCGCCCCGATGGTAGGGGTGCCCGGCCAGGATCGTCAAAGCGCGATAGATCTGCTCGACGACGAGCACGCGCACGATCTGGTGCGGCAGCGTGAGCTGGCCGAAGGAGACGACGAGATCGGCCCGGCGCCGGACGGTCCCATCCAAGCCGTCCGGACCACCGATGACGAAGGAGATCGAAGACCCGGCATCCCGCCAGGTGCGAAGGCGCTCGGCGAAATCGGGGCTCGATAGGCTCGGGGCCCGTTCATCAAAGACGACGAGCTTCGTCCCTTCTGCCCGGGACAGGAGCAGCGCTCCCTCCGCAAGGGCCCGCTCCGGAGCCGAGCGCACGCGGGCCTCCGGGATTTCGGCAATCTCGAGCGCGCCGAAGCCGGAAGCCCGGCCGAGGCTATCGGCGCGCGTGCGGTACCGGTCGACGAGGTCGCGCTCGGGACCGCTTTTCAGCCGGCCGATCGCGAGAAGCTGCCACCGCACGAAACCGGACGGCGAGGATCAGCCGGCCGCGAGCTCGCCCGGGCGGTCGGAGCCCCACATCTTCTCGAGATTGTAGAAGCCGCGCACTTCTGGCCGGAAGATGTGGACGATGATGTCACCGGCATCGATCAGCACCCAGTCGCAAGCCGGGAAGCCCTCGACGCGCACACGACCGAACCCATGATCCTTGAAGGCCTGCACCATGCGCTCCGCGATGGAGCCGACGTGGCGGTTGGACCTGCCCGACGTGATGATCATTGTGTCAGCGATCGACGTGCGCCCGACGAGGTCGATCTCGACCGTCTCCTCGGCCTTCATGTCGTCGAGGCAAGCACGGGCCACGGACATAATATCCTCGGGAGCCGGAGGCTGCGCTGCGGCAACGAGGTGAAGCGGAGGAGTATCCGCCTCGCGGATAGAAACGTGGTCCAGTGCCCTGTCCTCTCTGCGCATCGCTCAGGACAAAGTCTGACGATGCTCCACGAACATAATGCGACACGGCCATTTATCAACTTCGGCCGCGGCTCGGCCTTTCCGTATCCCTAAGTGCCGTCGAGGACAGGCCTGAGCGTGGCCCTTCGATGAAGGTCCAGGGCGGCTCAGCCTGTCCGTGCCGGCCGGCTTGGCGCGGGCCGAGACTGGCGGCAGCGCGGCTCCGCAACGCTGGCAGTGACCAGCGCGGCCGGTCGACGACCGCGAGGGGCACGAGCGCGGCGATCTCGCGCCAAGCGCGCCAATTGTGGAAATTGGCAAAGCTGTCGGCGCCCAGGATGTAGACGAACTGCACGTTCGGGCAGCGTCGGACGAGATAGCGCACGGTCTCGACCGTGTAGTGAATACCCAGCGTCGCCTCGAAATCGGTCACAAGCATCCGGGGATGCCGCGCCATCGCCCGCGTTGCCTCGACCCGCTCGGAGACCGAAGGCAAACGGCTCCTGTCCTTCAGCGGGTTGCCCGGTCCGACGATCCACCAGACCCGATCGAGCCCCAGCCGCTTCAGGGCGAGCAGCGCGACGTGGCGGTGGCCGGCATGAGGCGGATCGAAACTCCCGCCATATAGGCCGATCCGCATCCCCGGCAGCGTCGGCGGCAGGCGGATCAATCCCCTTCCCCGCCCGTCGACACGCTCCATCAGGGACGGATCTGGCCGGCGCCGTGCACGCGGTACTTGAACGAGGTCAACTGCTCGACGCCGACCGGGCCTCGCGCATGCATCCGTCCGGTGGCGATGCCGATCTCGGCCCCGAAGCCGAACTCGCCGCCATCCGCGAACTGGGTCGACGCATTGTGCAGGACGATCGCCGAATCGACCTCCGACATGAACCGCTCGGCCGCTGCGGCATCCTCCGTCAGAATCGCATCCGTATGGTGCGAACCGTACCGGTTGATATGGGCCAGCGCCTCGTCGAGGTCGTCCACGACCCGGCAGGCTATGATCGCCTCCAGGTACTCCGTCGACCAATCCGCCTCGTCCGCGGCGACGACACGGGGGTCCACCGTGCGAGCAGCAGCATCGCCGCGCACCGCGCAGCCGGCATCCAGCAGCGCGCTGACCAGCGGTCCGAGATGGGTTGCGCTGGCGAGACGCTCGACGAGCAGCGTCTCCGCCGCTCCGCACACGCCGGTGCGTCGAAGCTTCGAGTTCAGGACCACCGCCTTGGCCATGTCGAGATCCGCCGAGGCCTGGACGAGTATGTGGTTGACGCCTTCGAGATGCGCGAAGACCGGTACCCGGGCATCCGCTTGCACACGCTCGACGAGGCTTTTGCCGCCGCGCGGCACGATGACGTCGATGGACCCACCAAGCCCGGTCAGCATCAGGCCGACCGCATCACGGTCGCGCACCGGCACGAGTTGGATCGCATCGACCGGAAGCCCCGCTTCGTCGAGACCCTTGGCCATGGCGGCCGCGATGGCCGACGCGGTGCGAAAACTCTCGGATCCGGCACGCAGGATCGCGGCGTTTCCGGCCATGAGGCAGAGCGCCCCGGCATCCGCCGTGACGTTGGGCCGGCTTTCGAAGATCACGCCGATGACGCCGAGCGGCGTCGACACGCGCTCGATCCTGAGGCCGTTCGGCCGCTCGAAGGTGGCGAGCACGCGCCCGACCGGATCGGCCAGGGTTGCTATCTCCTCGACCCCAGCCGCCATGCCGGCGACACGTGCGGGATCGAGCATCAAGCGGTCTACGAAGGAGTTCGGCCGCCCGGCGCTGCGTGCGTCGGCGAGGTCCAGCGCGTTCTGGGCGAGGATCGTCCGCTCCGCCGAGCGGATCGCCGTCGCAATGGCGCGAAGGGTATGCACCTTCCGGTCCGTCGGCGCGAGTGCGAGGGCGTGAGACGCTGCCCGGGCGCGCCGGCCGATATCGGCCATGAGCTCTGCCAGCGGCGGCTCGCCCGCACGGGACTGCGCCTGGGACCGGTCGGCGGTGATGGCGGCGCTCATGACGTCTGCGGAACCTTCTGGCGGATGGCGCCATCATAACCGCCCGGCGCTTCCCGCGCCAATTCGGTCGAGGAATGAGGGCCAAGCGCTACATCGGCACGTCCGGCTGGCATTACGAGTCGTGGCTCGGGCCGTTCTATCCAGAGCGGTACCCCAAACCGAAACTCCTCGGCTTCTACGCCGGGCTGTTCGCCGCGACCGAGATCAACCTGTCGTTCTACCGGCTTCCGACCGAAGCCGCGGTCGCCACCTGGCGCGACACGACACCCGACGGCTTCCTGTTCGCCTGGAAAGCCCATCGTGTCATCACGCATTACCGGCGCCTGACGAACCCGGAGGAGCCGATCGCGAACGTGTTCGGGCGCATGAGCGGCCTCGGCGAGAAAGGCGGGCCGGTGCTCTTCCAGCTTCCGCCGCGCTTCAAGGCCAACCGCGAGCGCCTCGCCTTCTTCATCGACGCCCTGCCGAAGGGCGGACGCTACGTCTTCGAGTTTCGCGATCCGAGCTGGTACGACGATGCCATTCTCGACCTGCTCCGCGAGACGGGATGCGCGCTCTGCATCTCCGACCATGCGCATGCTCCGGCGCCCTGGGTCGCGACCGCCGACTTCGTCTATGTGCGCGGACACGGGCCGAGCGGGCGTTACCACGGCAGCTACGACGACGACGCCCTGGCAGAATGGGCGCGGAACGCCGACGCATGGCGACAGGAAGGCCGGGACGTGTTCTCGTTCTTCGACAACGACATCAAGGCGGCGGCACCGGCGGATGCGCAGCGCCTGGCCGCGCTCATGCCGCCGTAGCGGGCACCGCGTCGCGCAGGCTCGCCGACATGGCGAGATCGTCGCGGTGGATCATCTCGGCACGGCCGGGATAGCCGAGGATCGCCTCGATCTCGCGGCTGGAACGCCGGAGGATGCGGCCTGCTTCCTCTGCATCATAGGCGACGAGCCCCCGCCCGATGACCCGACCCTCGGGATCGCGGACGAGCACGGCATCCCCGCGCGAGAACCCCCCTTCGAGACCCGTCACGCCGATCGGCAGCAGGCTGGCGCCGCCGAGCAGCGCGCGAGACGCGCCGGCATCGACGAACAGCGCGCCCTTCGGCTCCAGCGCCCCGGCGATCCAGGTCTTGCGGGCCGTCGCCGGCGAGGAGGCGGTCAGGAACCAGGTGCAGCGGCCGCCCTCGGCGACGCGGCGCAGCGGGTTCTTCGCCCGCCCGTCGGCGATCAGCATGTGCGTCCCGCCGGCGGTCGCGATCTTGCCGGCATCGATCTTGGTCCGCATCCCGCCGCGCGACAGGTTCGATGCCGCATCCCCGGCCATCGCCTCGATGCCAGGCGTGATCTGGCGAACGACCGGGATGTGCTCGGCGAGCGGGTCGGAAGCCGGCGGCGCGGTGTAGAGGCCGTCGATATCGGAGAACAGGATGAGAAGATCCGCCCCGATCATGGTCGCGACACGGGCGCCGAGGCGGTCGTTGTCGCCGTAGCGGATCTCGCTCGTCGCCACCGTGTCGTTCTCGTTGACGACCGGCACGGCCCGCAACTCGAGGAGCTTCGACAGCGTGGCACGGCCGTTGAGATACCGGCGCCGCTCCTCGGTATCGGCCAGCGTGAGCAGGATCTGGCCCGCCGTGATCCCCTGGTGCGCGAGCACCTCCGACCAGGTCCGGGCGAGCGAGATCTGCCCGACCGCGGCCGCGGCCTGGCTTTCCTCGAGCTTCAACGGGCCGGTGCCGAGCCCGAGCACGCTCCGGCCGAGCGCGATCGACCCCGACGACACGACGAGCACATCGGCCTCGCGCCCATGCAGTTCGGCCAGATCCTCGGCCAGCGCGGCGAGCCAGGCGTGGTTCAGCCGGCCCTTCGCCCGATCGACGAGCAGGGACGAGCCGACCTTGACGACGATGCGCCTGAACTGGGCGAGAGAGGGAGTCATGCGAGGGCGGATTGTATGTCGGTCTGGCTGAAATCGTAGCCCTTGTAGAGCAAGGGCGCGCCGTGAACCTTGGCGACCGCATACGCCATGCAATCGCCGAAGTTGAGCTGCGCCGGGTGACCCCGCCCCTTGCCGAAGGTACGAAACGCCCGGGCCGCTGCATCAGCCATCGACGGCGTGAAGTCGACCAGGTCGATCTCTCGACCCACGCCGATGCGTTGAAGAAGGCGATCAACGGCATTCTCCTCCGCCACGGAAGCCAGAACCATCTTCACCTCCAGCAGCGACGGCGTTCCCATCAATCAACGCGAGCCGGCGATCGCATCGCGAAGCTATTGCTGATCCTCTTCCTCCTTGACGATCTCGACGATCGCCGAGGAATCGATCACGATCACTTCGGCAGGCCATTCTCATCATACATCCAGGACGCATCCCAATCCGCGTCCGGCTTGACGTGTCTGCGGAATTCCTGCGCTGCGTCCAGGATGGCGTCCGAGCGCCGCCGCTGTTCAGGCGTAAGAGCGCCCAGGTCCCAGGGCTCCACGGCCGCCTCGTAGGACCGGAGCGCCTCGACAACGACCTCCGTCGTCGTCTTGT
>CAXUKK010000174.1:0-6742 GCA_964251455.1 uncultured Enterovirga sp. | reverse complement strand
TCGACGGAGAAGCTTCGGGTTTGGTCGAGCTGCCGGGCGATTGGGTCCGAGACGCGACAGCGGCCTGTACGGATCGAGCGTGTGGGTGGACACCCACGTGATCGCCCCCAGCGCGATGATGATCAGCAGCGGAATGGTCCAGATCACCACTTCGAGCTGCGTCGAATGGTGGAACTCGGGGTCGTAGGTCGAGTCCGGGTTTGACGCGCGGTAGCGCCAAGCGAACAGGAAGGTCATCGCGATCACGGGCACGATGACGAGCAGCATCAGCGCGGTGGACGTGATGATGAGGTTCTTCTGCTGCACGGCGACATCGCCGGACGGGTTCATGACGACCATGTTGCAGCCGGACAGCACGCTGGCGAGGCCGAGAAAAGCCGAGCTTCGCAGCATCCGGCCGAGAGCCGAGGATCGCCGAGGATCGCCGGGTTGTGTGCGGGTTTCTGTCATGGCCGTTGCGTTCGACGCGCGGTCGCGAGAGCGGAGTTCGTGGATGCGCAAGGTCAGGCCTGCCGGATTTCGGAGCGGGACAGGCTGAGCACGACGAGGGTCGTGACGGCTCCCGAGAGCAGATACAGCCCGACCATCGCGAGCCCGTAGCGCGCGGACAGGAATAGGACGATCAGCGGCGCGAAGCCGGCCCCGAACAGCCAGGCGATGTCGCTCGTGAGGGCTGCTCCCGTGTAGCGGAAACGCTGGTCTAGCCGCGACGTCACTGCCCCGGAGGACTGGCCGTAGGACAGGCCGAGCAGCGCGAACCCTGCATTGACGTAGATGGTCTGGCCGATCGCGTTCTCCTCGACGATGAGGGGCGCAATGATGCTGCACACGGCGAATACCGCGATGAGGCCCGCCGAGAGCAGGAGCAGTCTGCGGCGACCGATTTGGTCGGCGATCAGCCCGGAGGCGATGACGCCGCCGGCGCAGATCATCGCGCCGGAGCATTGCACCATCAGGAATTCACCGGCCGACCGATCCGTGAAGAGCGTGATCCAGCTGATCGGAAACACGGTCACGAGGTGGAACAGCGCGAAGCTCGCGAGCGGCATCGGGGCCCCGGCCCGGAGTTCGGGCGAATGGTTCTTGATCAGGGGCAGGACGGGCGAGGGCTCGAGCCGTCCGAGCTGGATGAGACGGGTAAACTCTTCCGTCGCGACGAGTCGTAGCCGGGAGAAGAGAGCGACCACGTTGACCGCGAAGGCGCAGAAGAATGGGTACCGCCAGCCCCATTCCAGGAAATCGGCTGTCGAGACCGTCAGCAGGAAGAACGCGAACAGGCATGCCGCCACGATGAAGCCGAGTGGGGCCCCGAGCTGCGGGATGGCGGCGTAGAAACCGCGGCGTTCGACAGGCGCATTGAGGGCAAGCAGCGAGGCGAGGCCGTCCGATGCACCGCCGAGCGCGAGACCCTGGCCGATGCGGAGGGCGGCCAGCAGGTACAGCGACCATGCGCCGATCTGCGAATAGGCCGGCAGGAACGCGACGGCCATCGTCGAAAAGCCGAGGAGGAACAGTGCGATCGTGAGCTTGACGCCGCGGCCGTGGCGGCGATCGACGACCGTGAAGATGACCGTGCCGATCGGCCTTGCGATGAAGGCGAGCGAGAAGATCGCGAAGGAATAGAGCGTCGCCGTGACAGGCTCCGCAAAGGGAAAGAACACCTTCGGGAACACGACCACGGACGCGATCGCGAAGACGAAGAAGTCGAAATACTCCGCCGCGCGCCCGATGATCACCCCGATGGCGATCTCGTTCGGTGACACCTTGTGGTCGGTCGAGACCAGGCGGGCATCCCGTTCCAGCGCCGCGGACGAGGACGCCGGCCCTTCCACGTGATCGATTGCCATCAGGGTGACTGCCTCGGATGAGAGATTGCTGGCGTGATCGTTCGAAATGCCGGAACCGCCCGTGCTGAGAACACTGAAGATCTCATCAGGATGCGATCCCGTTTAGTCTCCGCCCTAGCGGCACGCTGTCTGCTCGGTGCACCCGGACAGCTGAACGGACCCCCTCCATGGCCGAGGGCCCTCTCATCTCCTGCGAATGCGCGAACGACCTTGGGACGACCCCGCAAATGGCGCATTGATCTGGATCAATGCGCGTCGGCCAATCCGCCTAGACCCTACGGCCCGATTCCTGCCCTGTCGAGCAGCCGAGGGACTTGCTTCAGGAGCGTGCCTCCCACGCTCTCGCGAATGGGAGGCTACTGACCGTCCGCCGAGGCGGAGAGTGCCGACCGTTCCGAAGCGCCATGTCTCTCCCCAGACATAGCAGATGAGACCCCTTCGCCGGAACTCCGTGAGGACGCGGCTGACTGTCTCGGTCGATGGTGATGAACGGGCTCGATGGACGTGCTCACGGTTCAACGTCCACCACCACCTTTGAGCCGCGCACCGTGCGCGAAAGGTCAAAGCTGTTTTCGATCATCTGGAAGCGGGCGATCTTCCCGTTCGCAGTGGTCAGGATGATCGCGAATTGCGAGTGAGTGACCCGGTTGTTGGCCTTGATCCGAGTAGCGAGTTCTCCGACGATCACGGCACGACGGTCGCTGGCGAGAATGTCGTCGACGTCGAATCTCACCGGCTCGGTCAAGGCGCGAATGTCCCGGAAGAAGTCCGCTGCCGCTTGGCGGCCGAATCTATAGCCGATCCAGGGAAGTACACCCTCGTCACCCTGGATTTCGAAGCGTAGGTTCGGACTGAATAGGCCGGCGATATCGTCGGGGTCCTTGCCCTGTCCGATGTCGGCTAACAGCGAGTGGGCGAGGGCGATGTTGGTGTCTCGGCTCATACCGCGCCTCCATGGGCTGATATTTTTCCCGCTGATCTCCGATCGCGGCGCCTCGTGTTCGCGCCGGCCTATCCCGCCTTTCCGACGTCGATAACGGCCGCGGCAAAGGCTTGCGGAGCTTCTTGCGGAAGATTGTGGCCAATTCCTCCCGTGATCGTCCGGTGGGAATACCTCCCGGAGAACTTTCTCGCGTAGGATGCGGGGCTCGGGTGAGGAGCGCCGTTCGCGTCACCCTCGAGAGTGATCGTCGGCACAGCGATCACCGGGGTTGTGGCGAGCCTTCTCTCCAGGTCATCGAATCTGGGTTCGCCTCGAGTGAGGCCGAGCCGCCAGCGATAGTTGTCGATCACCACCGCGACCTGATCGGGGTTCTCTAGGGAGGCTGCGCTGCGCTCGAAGGTGGCGTCGTCAAAGGCCCATCTAGGCGAAGCCAACTGCCATATGAGCCTGGAAAACTCCTTGCGGTATTTGTCGTAACCCGCTCGGCCACGCTCCGTCGCGAAGTAGTATTGGTACCACCACTGGAGCTCGGCCTGGGGCGGGAGCGGAGCCTTGTTCAGTTCCTGGCTTCCGATCAGATAGCCGCTCACGGAGACGAGCGCGTTGCAACGCTCCGGCCAGATGGCCGCGACGACGTTGGCCGTCCTGGCACCCCAGTCGAAGCCAGCGATGGTCGCCTTTTCGATCCTGAGCGCATCCATCAGGGCGAGCACATCCATCGCGAGCGCGGCTTGTTGGCCGTTTCTGGCCGTTCCCGCCGAGCGGAAGCGAGTGGTGCCGTATCCACGCAGGTGCGGGATGATCACCCTGTATCCGGCTGAGGCCAGCAGCGGAGCGACCTCGATGAAGCTATGGATGTCATAGGGCCAGCCATGCAGGAGGATGGCGACCGGGCCGCCGGCTGAACCCGTTTCAGCGTAACCGACGTCCAGATCGCCCGCCTCGATCTGGTTGACCTTGCTGAACATGGGAATCGGCTCCGATGCGCCAGCGGCGGTGGCTTCCTGGTCGGACTTGCTGGATTGTCCGTAAGCGGATCGAGATGGTCCGAACTGCGCGGCAGCCACGGTGAGGGCCGTGGCGGCGAGGAGCGAGCGGCGGGAATGATCGATCCCCTTGCTGCCGTCAGGATGGTTCATCGCCAGGATCCTCCTTCGGAGACCACGAACAGCCGACTGGGCATCGCCGGCTTGCCGTGGAACGCGATCAGAGCCCAGGCCCAAGCGCCGACGTTCATCACGGTGAGGACACCGTACATCCCGAGGAGCCGGCCCTCAGGTCGGGGCCGCAAAACCCGGCGATGCGCCGGCTGGCCGGGTGTCATGGCCCCTCTCCGTCAGCCTGCGTGGTCGCCTGCCGAGCGACCGCAGCAAGTGCGTGGGTCATTGCGGCAACGATCTTATCGGTGGTGGCATCCGGCCTGTGTCGTTGCACCAACCAGCTTGGATCGCTGTAAGCGACCCAGGTTCGATCCTGCTGGTCCTGCCAGACGAGCGCCTTCAACGGCAGGTCGATGCCGAGGGTCTGCGCCTGTTGCATCAGGGGCGTTCCCGCCCGAGCATTCCCGAAGATCAGAACGGTGGTGGGCCGGAGATCCAGGCCTACGGCCGCGGCCGCGGCCGCGTGATCGATGCGCGCGAGGATCGCCATCCCATGGTCGGCGACTGCCGCCGCGAGCCGGTCCACCGTCTCGCTCGGTCCGAGGCTGCTGGCGCAGATCGTGAGCCCTGCGGGTTGCATGACACGTATCCTTTCAGGTGAATGACGGGCGCAACCTCGGCAGGCTCATCACGGTTCGGCTGCCTTGGCGGTTCCGGCTTCCTCGGCTGCCAAGCGCGCCTCGACCTCGTCCATCTTGCGCGCGAGGTCGCCCGGCGTGAGGATTCGCTTCTGGAAAAGGATGTTCGCGAAGGCCGTGATCCAGCGCTCGTAGTAGGTCAGCTTGCCAACCAGCTCCGCGCCCAGCGCCTCGACCCCGCGGCGCTTCTCCTCGGTGTTGATGATCTTGTGGAAGTCGAGCACGTCGGCGAGCGCGTGACACCGCTTCTCCCAGGGCTCAAGCTCATGATCGGTGCGCTGGATGGGATCTGCCGGCAGCCCGCCAATATCATTCGGCAACCGTCTGACGAGTTCTTCCGATCCGTTCATCAGCCGTTTCTCCCAGGCTGGACGGACACAGGGACGACGCCGATCATCGCGTCCCGCGTGACAAGGTCCGCAAGCTCGTCCTCGCTGTACTCGTCGGTGCCGTCCGGTCGTTCAGGAAGCACAAGGAAGCGAACCATGGAGGTCGAGTCGCTGACGCGGATCTCGACGTCGTCGGGAATGATGGTTCCGAACTCGGCCAAGACGGCGCGTGGCTCGGAGACGGCGCGCGCCCGGTACGGCTTGAGCTTGTACCAGTCGGGCGGGAGCCCGAGCACTGGCCTCGGGTAGCAGGAGCAAAGCGTGCAAACGATAAGGTTGTGAACGCTCTTCGTGTTCTCGACGACGATCAACCCTGTGTCGTCGTAGAAGCTGATCCCAAGCTCCTCGCAAGCCGCCCGGCCGTTAGTGACCAATCGCTCGCGAAAGCCTGGGTCGACCCAAGCGCGGGCCACGACCTTGGCGCCAAGCGCAGGCGTTCGGGAGTCGAGAACCTCGATCTGCCGGCGGATCTCGCCTGGTCCGATCAGACCCCTCTCGATCAGGAGCTCCCGGACCGCGATCTCCATCACCTCGTAGTATCCGGCTCGCTCCGACTGCACGATCTCGGCATGCGGGTGATCATGTCCTTCATGGTCATGATCGTGAGGTTCATGGGGATGGGACATCGCATACCCTCTCAAGCCACGTTTCGAAGACTTCGATGTACAAGCCGTCCCGAGGGGAGAAGGCGTAACCGGGCCAGACCTCCGTCATCGGCAGGGCCACTCGGTAGTAGTGGCGCTTCATGCCGGCGTTGCGGCCGTAGCCTTCTTCTTCGTTGTCGACGCCGGCCGGCTGGATCACGGCCTCGATCAGGCCCGTCTTGCCACGAACGTATCGCGGCACGCGGTAGTGCCCCACCGGCGTCCTATCGAGGATCCGAACGCGGTCCCCAGGGCGGAACACGGGTGCCTCGTCTTGCGCCCAGACGACTCTCTGGTGAGAGGTCATCGCGGCGTCTCCCGAGCAGCCGATCCGTCGCTGCTGGCCGGGACATAGCGGTATGCAGTCCCGTCCCGCTCGGCGTATCCGACGCCCGGATAGGGCCAGTGGTAGCCAAGCAACTTGGTTCGATCACTCGAAGCCCGGGCCAGGAGGCTGGTTCGGCTGGCAATCGCGTGGTCGTGGTCGGCGTCGAAGCCGAACTTCCAGTCAGGGTGAGGGAAGTAGACGGACGGTGCCGTCACGACGTCGCCGACGATGATCAGGCCCTCGCCACCGGAAACCTCGAACGAGAGATGGCCCACGGTGTGGCCGGGCGTGGCGATAGCCCTGATCCCGGAAACGACCTCGTCACCGGGGCGCATCATGGTCACCCGGTCTTTGATGGCGGCGTATTGGCGGCGGGCTCCGACCGCGAAAGGATGTTGCGCGTCGGGAAGTTTGGTCCAGACGTCCTCGCCGTTCCAGAAATCCCATTCCGCCGCGCCAGCGTAGAACGCGGCGTTCGGAAATCTCAGGCTGCCGTCCCCCAACACCGTCCCACCGATGTGGTCCGGGTGTCCATGCGTGAGAACAACCTTCGTTATGGTGGCCGGATCGATCCCGGCGCCGGCCAAGTTGTCCGCGAGCCGGCCGAGTTGCGGTTGATAGCCGGTGCCTCCCGTGTCGAACAGAATGAGGTCGCTTCCTGTTCGGATGAGCGGGACGTTGGCTGCCGGCTCGTAGGTCTCCCCCGTGAGCGCAGCCGTCCTCAATATCGCATCGCGCTCCTCCTCCGGCGCTCCGACACCAATCAGGGGGGGGGGATGGACGAGGGGTGCGG
>CAXUKK010000173.1:0-6762 GCA_964251455.1 uncultured Enterovirga sp. | reverse complement strand
AGCTGGGCCGAGATCCTGTACGTGCCGCCCTTGCAGAGCCGCGTCCTTCTGTCGAGCGCGGTGGCCTGGGAGCAGGTCGGGCGCGGGCTCTCGCTGCCGTTTGCCGGCCTGCACGTCGTGGAGGCGACAAAACAGCTGCATCGGCCGATTCCGGTCCATGCGAAGCGCCGGGCACGGCACTTCTCGCCGGTTCTCGTTCCCACGCCGGCCCCGATGCCCACTCCTGGCTAAGTCACCTGAGGCGCCGTCCCAAGCCCGTCATGACACGGGCCAGGGCATGCTGCGCAGCATGGGTGCAGCACGATTCTGTGCTGCAATGTAGATCGTTCGGTGACCTTAGACGATTGCCCTGGTTGCAGTGCAGCACACGCCGTGAAAGACTCGCGCCAATCTCGGGAGGATGGGAGTCGAATGGCCACCGAAAAGGCGCCGACGGTCATCAAGAAATACGCGAACCGCCGCCTCTACCATATGGGCACGAGCACGTATGTCACGCTTGAGGATCTCGCCACGATGGTCCGCGCCGGCGAGGACTTCGTGGTGAACGATGCCAAGAGTGGCGAGGACATCACCCGCTCGGTCCTCGCGCAAATCATGTTCGAGCAGGAGAGCAAGGGCGGACAGCAGAACCTTCTGCCCACGACCTTCCTGCGCCAGCTCATCCGCTTCTACGGCGACAGCATGCAGGCCCTCGTCCCGCGCTACCTTGAATTCTCGATGGATCACCTGACCCGCGACCAGGGAAAGCTGCGCGACCAGATGGACAAGACCTTCGGGCCCACCGCCTTCCACGCCGTGGAAGACCAGGTGCGGACCAATATGGCCTTTTTCACCGACGCGATGCGCATGTGGTCGCCTTTCGTGCCGAAGACCGAGGGCGAATTGGAGAAACCCTCCCAGCCAGAGCCGACGCCGGGCGATTTCGAGACGCTCAAACGGCAGATGGCCGAGATGCAGGCGAAGCTGGAAAGCCTGACGAAGACGTGACGGTCAGCGTAGAGGCGCGCCGGTGAGCAAGTACAACCCGCTCCAGGAGCATCTGGAAGGACAGGCGGCCGATACCGTCAGCATGAGCTTCATCGAACTCGACGCTCTCGTGAAGCTGCCGGCTGCCGCGAAGCGGCATCCGTTCTGGTGGTCGAACGAGGACATCAAGACGACCGTTCATGCCCAGTCGAGAGCCTGGCAACTTGCTGGCTACGACGCCGAGCCGAACCTGCGCGGCAAGCGCGTCACCTTCCGGCGCAAGGCGCCGGGTTGAGCGTCCGGGCTCCGTGATCAGGCAACGTTCGCGACGTCGCTTGTGGCAAGACACGGCGCGCCGCAATGGTCGCCCTGCAGGTAGTCGATCCCCCAGCTTGTGAGGAGCCGGGCGGTCTCCTCGTCCTCTACCCACTCCGCAACGGTGGTCAGCCCGAGATGATGGGCAAGATCGATCAGCGTCTGGACGAAGAAGCGGTCGTCGGTTGAGCGCGCGAGGTTCTGGACGAAGGCTCCGTCGATCTTGACGATGTCGATGGGGAAGTTGCGCAGGTGCTTGAAGGAGGTGTGCCCGGCGCCGAAATCGTCGATGGCGAGCGTCACGCCGAGCGCCTTCATGGCGTCGAGCTTGCGCCGTGCCATATCGGGATCCCGGATGGCCACAGTCTCCGTAACCTCGACGATGAGCCGGGACGCGATATCCGAGCGACGTCCGATATGGGCCGCGAGCGTCGCCAGCCAGTCCGGGCTCTCGAGCGTCAGGGGTGAGATGTTCACCGCAAGCCGCTCCCCCGGATTGAGCGCGAGGTGGTCGGTCGCGAGCTCGAGGATGCGGATATCGACGAGGGGAACGAGGCCGCTCCGCTCCATCGCGGGCACGATGTCGCCAGCGCTGACGATGCGCCCGTCCTCGCCGTGGACCCGAAGCAGCGCCTCGCTGAACACGAGCTCGCGCGTCGTCGCGTCGATGACGGGCTGGCGTGCGAACACGACGCGGCGCGCATTCAGGAGGCCGATGACGTCGAGCGCGCCCTCGGCCCCGACAGGCCGCTCGTTGGAGCGGAATATCTCCGGATCGTAGTGGACGAAAGCCGCCCCATTACGGCGCTTTGCGACGGCTAGGCTCTGCTCGGCGCGGCGCAGCAGCCCTGCGGGCTCCAGCGCGTGATCGGGGGCCGTGGCGGCGCCGATCAGCACCCGAACGTCGGCGAAGCCCCGCGAGGTCGCGATCGGGGTTCCGGAGACAACCTGGTGGAGCCGCTCGGCAGCGATCCGCGCCTGGTCGGGCGGGCAGGACCGGAGCGCGAGCGCGAAGCGGTTTCCGGAATAGCGCGTGAACCCGTCGCGGCGGCGCATCACGACGCGCATGCGCGACAGCACCTCCTGGACGACCTGGTCCGCGCCATCGAAGCCCAGCTCGTCGTTGAGCTCCGAGAGGTTCTCGATGGCGAGGCAGAAGAGAGTCAGCGGGCGTTGCGAGCGGCTGGCCTCCGTGACCTCGCCGGCGATCTGGCGCAGAAAGGCGGTGCGCTCGCGCTGCCCCGGCGCCTCATGAGTTTGCCACGCCGCCTCGCTCGGCGAGATGCGCAGCATGCCATGGGCCACGGCCGGTCGGCCGTCGGCTCCGGCGTACCAGCGGCCGGTATCCTCGACCATGATGAGGCGGCTCGGGTTTGGTCGAAGGGCGTAGCGGGCGCAGTATGGAACTCCGGAACCCAGGTCCTGGGCGCTGGAGCCGAGGATCGCCTCGCTGCGCGTCGTCCCGGAGCCGGGCTCGACGACGTTCGCGAAATCGCGCCCGCTTGGAAAGACCGACAGGTCCTTCAAACCGATCACGTCGGCGGCGTTGGGCGCCCATGTCAGGCTGTCGCCGACGATGTCCCAGTCATAGATCGCAATGCCGATCGAGGTCAGAATCCCGCGAGGGTCCGGCGGGGCATGGTCCCGGTGTTTCGGCGGGGGAAAACCCGACATCGCGCGGTCCTGGCGGCATGCCGGGCGTGGTCCGGGCGCCATCCTGAAACAGTTCGGACGGGGTACGGGATCGCTCAGGCGTGAAAACGTGCCGAAACGATGCGGTCAGCTGCGTTAAGGTCTCGTAAAATCTGGCCGATTGCTTGCGATTATGGGCCCAGAACGAGGAAACGTCCCATGACGGCTCAGCACCAGACCGAACCCGTCGAAGCAGCGGCAGCAGCGGCACGTTCGCGCGCCTTGGTCGTAATCGAGAGCCGCTACCCTAAACGCAGCAACACGCGGCGCGAGGCCTTCTTTCTGACTCAGCTTATCGCCTGCGAGCAGCGATTGCCCCCTTACCGAGAGGCCCGAAAGGCTGAGCCGACGACGGCAACGACGGCCTATGGCCGGTCGGCCACCTTTTCGCCGGCGCGTGTCAGCTACATCATCTGAGCGCGGCGTAACGAACTCGGAATTGTTCAGCCCACGACACGTTCCCGGGCCGCAGCTCAATCCTTCGACTTGACGGACAGAACCTGGCGGCCGCCATACATGCCGGTCTTCAGGTCGACGTGATGCGGACGGCGCAGCTCGCCCGAATCCTTGTCTTCGGCATAGGTCGGCGCCTTCAGGGCATCCGCCGAACGGCGCATGCCGCGCTTCATCGGCGAGGTTTTTCGCTTCGGAACGGCCAAGGTCTTGTCTCCAAACGCAAAACGCTCCCGCTTCGGGCGGGAGACGGTTCGGTATCTCGTCGAGGTTTGGCGGGCTTATACAGGCGGGCGGGCGGACTGGCTAGCCCTAACCGGCGGAGCCGAGGCAATCGATCGGCGTCGCGTCCATCCTGGCCTGGACCCGCCCGGCCGAGGCCCGCAGCCGGACGGAAGCGCGGCCGGGATTGCGGACGAGCGGGTTCGGCAGGCTTGCGGCCAGGAGCGCCGCCTCATGCCGGGTGAGATCGCGGGCGGACTTGCCGAAATGGCGTCGCGCGGCCGCCTCGGCCCCGAACGTGCCGTCGCCCCATTCGGCAATGTTCAGGTAGATCTCGATCATCCGCCGCTTCGACCAGGTCAGGTCGAGGAGGAGCGCGAGCGGGATCTCCATCGCCTTGCGGACGTAGGAGCGGGAAGGCCAGAGAAACAGGTTCTTGGCGACCTGCATCGGAATGGTTGAGGCGCCGCGGCTCGGACCGTCCTCGTCCGAGATGACCTCCTGGAGCGCGCTCCAGTCAACGCCACCATGCTGGCAGAAGCGGGCATCTTCCGAGGCGATCACGGCCGCCGAGAGCTGCCGCGAGATCGCAGATAGCGGCACGTAGGTGCGGGCGGCGCCCTGCCCGGAGAGCCAGCGCGACAGCATCAGGGTCGAGACCGGCGGCACGGCCAGATAGGCAAGCGTGAGGCAGACGACGAGGACCGGATAGGCCAGGATCAGGACGACCAGGAGGCGGATCAGCCGCTTCATCGGCCGCAATGTCCTGGCGGATGGGTCAGACGGTGACCTGCGTCCCGACCTCGACCACGCGTCCGGTCGGGATCTGGAAGAAGTCCGTCGCGTCCGACGCGCTTCGCGCCAGCGCGATGAACAGCTTGTCCTGCCATATCGGCATGGAGGATTTCACCGCCGGCCGGATGGAGCGCCGCGACAGGAAGAACGAGGTGCCCATGATGTCGAACTTGAAGCCGAGCTTGCGCAGCAGCGCCATGGTGCGCGGGATGTTCGGCGTTTCCATGTAGCCGAACGACATCTGAACGCGCGTAAAGGCGTCGCCGAGCGGTTCGAGAACGATGCGCTCTTCGGGAGGTACGCGCGGCGTGTCCATGGAGCGGATCGTCAGGACCACGTTGCGCTCGTGCAGCACTTTGTTGTGTTTAAGATTATGCAGGAGTGCCGACGGCGCCGTCGAGGGGTCGCTCGTCAGGAAGACGGCTGTCCCCTTCACCCGGTGCGGCGGGCTGCGTTCCAGCATGCCGACGAGTTCCTTCAGGGGCACGTCCGTCTTGCGTGTCTTCTCGAACAGGATGCGCGTGCCCTTCATCCAGGTGCCCATGACGAGCACCAGGAAGGCGGCAAGGAGCAGCGGCACGTAACCGCCCTCGAGAACCTTGAGAAGATTCGCGCTGAGAAACGTGAATTCGATGATGAGAAATGGGACGATGACGACCACGGCTTTCCAGGTCGCCCAGCCCCAGACCTGGCGGGCCACGATGAAGCTGAGGGTGCCGGTAATGAGCATCGTTCCCGTCACGGCGATGCCGTAGGCGTTTGCGAGCGCCGTCGATGACCGGAAGCTGAGCACCAGGATCAGCACGCCGACGAGGAGCAGGCTGTTGATCTGCGGCAGATAGATCTGGCCGGAATGCGATTCCGACGTGTGCCGGATTTCCAGACGGGGCAGGAGCCCGAGTTGCACGGCCTGGCGCGATAGCGAGAACGCACCCGTGATGTTCGCCTGGCCGGCGATGACGGTCGCGCAGGTCGCCAGCAGGACGAGCGGCAGCAGGCCCCATTCCGGGACCAGCTTGAAGAAGGGATCGGCCGCGGCCTCGGGATCGTGCAGCACGAGCGCGCCCTGGCCGAGATAGTTCAGCGCGAGACACGGGAAGACCAGGAAGAACCAGGCGCGCTGGATCGGCTTGCGGCCGAAATGGCCGAGATCGGCGAACAACGCCTCGGCGCCCGTGACCGCCAGAAACACGGCGCCGAGCGCGATCATGGCGCCATGTCCGTGCTCCAGCAGGTACTCGATCGCGTAATACGGGTTGAATGCGTGGACGATCTTGGGCTCGACCGCGATGTGCGGCAGCGCCGCGATGGCGATGGTGAGGAAGAACGTCACCATGACCGGACCGAACAAGGTGGCGACCTTCGCGGTGCCGTGGCTTTGGGCGAGGAACATCGCGACCAGGATCGCGATCGTGATCGGCAGGATGAAGGGCGTGAAGGCCGGCGTGACGAGTTTCAGGCCCTCGACCGCGGACAGGACGGAGATCGCCGGCGTGATCATGGCGTCGCCGTAGAAGAGGGCCGCGCCGAGCACCCCCAAAAAGAGAATGACGAAGCTGCCGCCCGTCACCTTGCGGGCGAGCGCCATCAGGGAGAGCGTCCCGCCCTCGCCGTTATTGTCCATGCGAAGGACGATCGAAATGTACTTGATCGTCACGATGATCGTGAGCGCCCAGAGGATCAGCGAGACGACGCCGTAGACCTCCTGATTGGTGAGGATACCGTCCTCGCGCGCGGTCTGCAGCGCCTCGCGGAAGGCGTAGAGCGGGCTCGTGCCGATATCGCCGTAGACGACACCGACCGATCCGAGGGCGAGCGTCCAGAACTTCGCCTTGTTGTGGCTGCCCGGGACCGCGCCCTCGGCAGGAGCCGGCAGCTCCGGGTGGCCGCTCGCGATTGTCGCCTCAGCCATTCTCAGCCCCGACCGGCGCGGCACGACGCCCGCCCGCCGGACGCACCTATGCCGCAGGCCCGAACGCGAAGCCTCTCAGAGGTTCCGCGCCCGGGCCTCACCACAAGACTCGGACTCATGGGAGTGTTCCCGAAGGGGTAACGCCTACTCGGCGGCGTCTCTGGCCGGCGTTCCGTAACGCCGTTCGATATATTCGCCGACGAGCGACTTGAAGTCGTTTGCTATGGCGGGGCCACGCAGCGTCAAGGCCTTGCTGCCGTCGATGAACACCGGGGCGGCCGGGGTTTCGCCCGTGCCCGGCAGCGAGATGCCGATATCCGCGTGCTTCGATTCGCCGGGCCCGTTCACGATGCAGCCCATCACGGCGACGTTCAGGTTCTCGACGCCCGGATAGGTCCGCTTCCATT
>CAXUKK010000172.1:0-6790 GCA_964251455.1 uncultured Enterovirga sp. | reverse complement strand
CGAGGAGGTGAAGGTCGAGGCCGCGATCGATCGGATCCGCGAGAAGTTCGGCGCAGCGGCCGTCCAGAAGGGTCTCGCCTTCCCGTTCAGCGCTGGCAGGGCTTCTCCGGCAGCAGCTCCAGGCGCGTCATCTCCCCCTTCAGGGCAAAGTCGCCGTAATCGAGACGAAGGGCGCGGCTGACACCGTTCTCGTAGAGGTCGAAGCTCAGCGTGTAGACCGGCGTCTCGTCCTTACGGCCGAGCTTGAAATAGCTCATCGTCACCGGCCAGCGCGCCAGCTTGGCGAGGCCGCCCTGCTTTGCGGGCTCCTCGAGGGCCTGGACCTCGCCGGGCTCGATCCGCTTCCCGATCACCGACAGCGTCTCGTAGACGGTCCGGCCATCGTCCGAGCCGTCGAAGATCTTCATGCTGAGCGTCGTGCGCCCGGCCTGTGCGGCGGCGATGAGGTCCCGCATCTGGGTGTTGGGGAACACGGCTTCGCCGTCGAGCGAGGCGCTATCGCGCTTAGGCGTCTTCAGCCGCACCGCCAGCGGAGCGTTCGGCTTGCGCTCGGCATTGCCGTCGACGCTCTGCCCGGGCCCCTCCCCCGTTCCCGTGTCGTTGCGGAAGCGGAACGACTTGCCGTCGCCGCTCTCGAAATTGGCGGTGCGGAGGTCGGAGGTCTTCGTGCCGCTCTCGGCGCTGTCGATGACGGTGACCTGGCGAAACTTGAGGGCGTAGCCCTCGCAGGCATCGCCGGTGAAATCGAAGGCGATGCGGCCGCGTGCCGATTCGACCGTTCGGGCGCCTCGGCTCGTGGCCAGCGAAAGATCGTACACCGCCCGGTGCGGCGCGAGGTGGGGCTGCTTCCCTGCCGCGACCTGGGCCAAGGCCGGCAGAGTGCTGCCGAGAAGGGAGAGACCGATGACGAGCGAGAACCGCATGCTGTCTCCGAAGGCCGCGCCGGCCTGAAATGAGGAAGCCTTCCCCTGCAAGCAGCAACGACCGCTTGCAGGCAAGAGGGCTCTCGTCCAGAAATCCGGCGGAAACGGGGAGTTCGACGTGGCGGGACAGATTGAGACAAAGCTGCAGGCGCTCGGGATCACCCTGCCGTCGCCTGCGGCACCGGTCGCGAACTATGTCGCCTTCGTTGTGGCCGGCGGGTTGGTCACGATTTCGGGACAGCTCTGCCTCGGCCCGGATGGCAAGCTCGGCGCGGAGCATGTCGGGCGCGTGAGCATGGACGTGTCCGTCGAGGACGCCAAGAACGCCGCCCGGCTCTGCGCCATCAACGTCATCGCGCAGCTCAAGGCCGCGATCGGCGATCTCGACCGGGTCTCGCGCTGTGTCCGGCTCGGCGGCTTCATCGCGAGCCCGCCCGACTTCACCGGCCATGCCGGCGTGATGAACGGCGCCTCCGACCTGATGGTCGAGGTGTTCGGCGACAAGGGCCGCCATGCCCGCTCCACGATCGGCGTCGCCGGACTGCCGCTCGGCGCCGCGGTCGAGGTCGAAGCCTTGTTCGCCGTCGAATGAGCGCGCCGGCCTGGCTGACCGCGAGGCCGATCGCGCATCGTGGCCTGCATGATCCGGCCGCGGGTCGCTGCGAGAACACGTTGACCGCAGCCGAAGCGGCCATCGCGGGCAGCTTCGGCATCGAATGCGACGTCCAGCTCTCGTCCGATGGCGAGGCGATGGTCTTCCACGACCACACGCTCGAGCGCCTGACATCTGCGACCGGCGCGGTCCGGGAGCACAGTGCGGCAGAACTCGGCCGGCTCACCCTCGGCGGGACCGACGACCACATCCCGACGCTGATCGAGTTCCTGGACAGGGTCGGCGACCGGACGCCGCTCGTGGTCGAGATCAAAAGCCGCTTCGACGGCGACGAGCGCCTGGCGCGGCGCACGGCGGAGATCCTTGCCGGCCGGGTAGCCAGGCACGTGGTGAAATCCTTTGATCCCGTGATCCTCTCCCTCCTGCGACGCATTGCGCCAGACTTGCCGCGCGGCATCGTCGGGCAATCGCGCTACGATGGCGGTGATGCGGCGCGGCTTTCGCCGGAGCGCCTGCGCGCGATGACGGATCTTCTCCACTGGGACGATACCCGACCGGACTTCATCTCCTGGCGCCACTCCGACCTGCCCTGCGCGGCGGCCTTCCTGCCGCGGCGGCTCGCCGGCGTGCCGGTTATGACCTGGACGATCCGCTCTTCCGACGAGGCCGCTCGCGCCCTGCCCCATGCGGACGGGATCGTATTCGAGGGGTTCGTGCCCGCTTGAGCGGCCTCGCAAGGTTCTTGCACCCCATCGGCGGCAAGGCAGCGGGTTGTGTCACGTGAGCGGTTCACCCGAGACGGCCGGCCTGACGATCGCGGTCGCGACGAGCCTCAAGGGCATCGATGCATCTGAATGGGATGCTGTCGCCGGCGACGATAACCCGTTCCTGTCACATGCTTTTCTCTTCGCGCTCGAGGAGTCGGGCAGCGTCGGCGGCCGTACCGGCTGGTCACCGGCGCACATCCTGGTGTCACGCCCGGACGGTTCCCTCGTCGCCGCTGCGCCCTGCTACCTGAAGTCCCATTCGATGGGCGAATACGTCTTCGACCGTGGCTGGGCCGAGGCCTACGAGCAGGCGGGCGGGCGGTACTATCCGAAGCTCCAGGTGAGCGTGCCGTTCACGCCGGCGACGGGCCCGCGCCTTCTCGTCCGCCCGGGCGAGGACGAGGCGAAGCTGCGGCGCGTCCTCCTCTCCGGCCTCGAAGCCGTGCGCGAGCAGACGAACGCCTCATCGATCCACCTGACCTTCCTGGCCGAGCCGGACCGTGCGACGGCGGAAGCCGTCGGGTACCTGATGCGGACCGACCAGCAGTTCCACTGGATCGACGAGAGTTTCGGGACGTTTGACGGCTTCCTCCAGGCCCTCGCCTCTCGGAAGCGCAAGGCGATCCGGCGCGAGCGGCGCGATGCCCTGGCGCCCGGGATCGAGATCGAGTGGGTGACCGGCGCGGCGCTCACGGAGGCGCATTGGGACGCCTTCTTCGAATTCTACATGGATACCGGCTCGCGCAAATGGGGCCGGCCTTATCTAACCCGGCGCTTCTTTTCGCTCGTCGGTGAGCGCATGCCGGACCGGGTCCTGCTCGTGATGGCGAAGCGGGCCGGACGCTACATCGCGGGCGCCATCAATTTCATCGGACGCGACGCGCTCTATGGCCGGAACTGGGGCGCCGTCGAGGACCACCCCTTCCTGCATTTCGAGGTCTGCTACTACCAGGCGATCGAGTTCGCGCTGGCGAACGGCCTGACGCGGGTCGAGGCGGGCGCGCAGGGCGAGCACAAGCTCGCGCGCGGCTACCGCCCGGTGACGACCCATTCGGCGCACCATATCGCGGATCCGGGCCTGCGGCGCGCCATCGCCGATTATCTCACGCGTGAGCGGCACTACGTCGACGAGGCGCAGGAGGAGTACGAGGGCGCGATGCCGTTCCGGAAGGGCGAGAGGGCGATTGTCCCCGATTGTCCGGAAAGCTAAGCACCGGGAGATCGACTTCGCCCGAGCGGACATCATGAGCGCCTACGATCCGTCGAACGTCTTCGCCAAGATCCTGCGCGGCGAGATGCCGGCCGAAACGGTCTATGAAGACGACAAGACCCTCGCGTTCATGGACATCATGCCCCGCTGCGATGGCCACGCGCTGGTGATCCCGAAGGCCGCCGCCCGGACGTTCTTCGATATCGGGCCCGACGATCTCGCCGCGCTGTACAGCAGCGTGCAGACGGTTTCCCGTGCGGCCGTCTCGGCTTTTGGCGCGGACGGCTTGACCATCCAGCAGTTCAACGAGCCGGCCGGCGGCCAGGTCGTGTTCCACATGCACGTCCATATCCTGCCACGCTTCGACGGCGTGCCGCTTCGGCCGCATACGGGTCAGATGGCCGCGAAAGAGGTCCTGGCAGCGCACGCGGCCAAGATCCGCGCCGCGCTCGGCTGATCAGCAGAAGCGGTCCAGCCGGATGAGGCGGCAGCGCTCGCCCACCTTGGCGGCCGGTACATGCGGAGCGCGCACGATCAGCGCCTCGGAGGCTGCGAGGGTCGCGAGCATGGAGGAATCCTGCCGCCGTTCGGCCGTGGCGACGAGTTCGCCCTCGGGCCCGCGCTCGAGCTTCGCCCGCATGTAGTCCTGGCGCGTGTCGTTGGCCGGAAGCTCGCCGCCGAGCACGCCCGCTTCGGTCGGGTCGTCGCCCGCGAGCGGATCGCCGAGAAGCGCCCGGATCGCGGGCACGACGAAGAGGATGCCGCATACGATCGACGACACCGGGTTGCCAGGCAAGCCGAGGAGCAGCATCGGGCCGAGCCGCCCATGCATGAGCGGCTTCCCCGGCCGGAGCGCGACGCGCCAGAAGCCGAGTTCCATGCCGCCCTGGGTCAGCGCGGTCTGGACGAGGTCGTGCTCGCCGACCGATGCGCCGCCGAGCGTGATGAGAAGATCCGCCTTGGCTTCGCGCGCCGCAGCGAAGGCGCGGTTCAGGTCGTCCAGGGTGTCGCGTGCGATCCCGAGATCGATGGCCTCGCCGCCAGCCCGCTCGACGATCGCCCGCAGCGCATAGGGGTTCGAGGCGACGATCTGGTCGGGACCGGCGGGTTCGCCCGGACGCACGAGTTCGTCGCCGGTCGCCAGGATGGCGACGCGCGGCTTACGCCGGACCGGCAGCTCAGCATGACCCATTGCGGCAGCCAGCGCGAGGCGGCGGGCATCGAGCCGCTCGCCCGCGTGTAGCAGGACCTGCCCCTCCCGGAAGTCGAGCCCTGCCGGGCGGATGTAGCGGCCGGCCGTCGGATGCTCGCGCACTTCGACCTCGGGCTCGCCCAGATCCGTATCCTCCTGGATGACGATCGCGTCCGCGCCGTCGGGCACAGGAGCGCCGGTGAAGATCCGAATTGCTTCGCCGGGACCGAGCTCGCCGACATGGCCCCGTCCCGCAACACTTCGCCCGATGACGGTCAGCCGCGCCGGCACGATGGCCAGATCGGCGGCTTGGATCGCGTACCCGTCCATGGCGGATGCAGCGAAGGGAGGCTGGGTACGCAGCGCCGGGAGGTCGCCCGCGAGGGTGCGCGCTGCAGCCTCCTCGATCCTGACCTTCTCCGATCCGACCGGTTCCGCCACGCTCCCGATGATGCGCGTCAGCGCTTCCTGGACCGGGATCAGCGCCATCAGGGTTCCGCCCGGTACTCGCCGGAGCGTCCGCCGCTCTTCTGCATGAGCCGAATGCCCTCGATCCGCATGCCGCGATCGGCAGCCTTCACCATGTCGTAGAGCGTCAGGCAGGCGACGGAGACGGCGGTGAGCGCCTCCATCTCGACACCCGTCTGGCCCTTGACCGCGACCTCGGCCGCGACCCGCACGCCAGGCAGCGTGTCGTCGAGCTCGCACTCGACCTTGACCTTGGTCAGGAGCAGCGGATGGCAGAGCGGAATGAGCTCATGCGTCCGCTTGGCAGCCATGATGCCGGCGAGCCGGGCCGTGCCGAGCACGTCGCCCTTCTTGGCGTCGCCCGCTCGGATGAGCGCCACGGTCTCGGGCAGCATCACGATGCTCCCGACGGCCCAGGCCAGGCGGGTCGTCTCGGCCTTGTCCGAAACGTCGACCATGTTGGCCGCACCGGTGCGGTCGAGATGCGTGAGCTCGCTCACGCGACTTCGACGAGCGCGGGCGACAACAGGCGCCGGGTCGCCTCGGCAACGTCAGTCTCCCGCATCAGGCTTTCGCCCACCAGGAAGGTACGGATGCCGCAGGCCTGCAGCCGGGCGATGTCGTCCGCCGTGGCGATGCCGCTCTCGGCCACGATGATCCGGTCGTCGGGGATCCGCGGCGCGAGCCGCTCCGACGTCGCAAGGCTCGTCTCGAAGGTGCGGAGGTCCCGGTTGTTGATCCCGATGAGGTCTGCGTCGAGCTTGAGCGCCCGGTCGCGTCCCGCCTCGTCGTGGAACTCAACAAGCACGTCCATGGCGAGCGCCTCGGCCGTGCCGATCAGCGCCTGCGCCTCGTGGTCGGTCACGGCGGCCATGATGACGAGGATGCAATCGGCCCCGAGCGCCCGGGCCTCGAACACCTGGTAGGGGTCGAACATGAAGTCTTTCCGCAGCGCCGGCAGCGAGCACGAGGCGCGCGCCTGCTGCAGGTATTCGGGCCGCCCCTGGAAGGAGGGCTCGTCCGTCAACACCGACAGGCAGGTCGCGCCGCCGGCTTCGTAGCTCTTGGCGAGAGCGGCCGGATCGAAATCCGCCCGGATCAACCCCTTGGATGGACTGGCCTTCTTGATCTCGGCGATCAGCGCCGGACGGCCTTCCGCCAACGTGCGACGGATCGCGGCCATGAAGCCGCGCGCCTTCGGGGCCGCGAACGCGCGGTCTTCCATCCGGTCGGAATCGATCCGCTCCTTGGCGGCCTCGATCTCGCGGCGCTTGTAGGCCGCAATCTCCGTCAGGATGTCGCTCATGGAGCTGACCTGTCGTTCGACACCATGATCAGACGCTCGAGCGCGCCCTTGGCCGCTCCAGTATCGATCGAGGCAGCAGCGCGGGCAACGCCGGCCGCCAGATCGTCAGCCGCACCGGCGACGACGAGAGCCGCCGCCGCATTCAGCACCGCGACATCGCGGTAGGCGGTCGGGCGTCCGTCGAGGACCGACCGCAGCTCGCGGGCGTTGTGTTCAGGATCGGCACCCCTCAGGTCCTCGGGACGGGCGCGGGCGAGTCCGAACTCCTCGGGCGCGATCGTGAACGTGCGTATGCGGCCGCCCTCCAGGGC
>CAXUKK010000171.1:0-6869 GCA_964251455.1 uncultured Enterovirga sp. | reverse complement strand
CGGCGAGCAGCAGATGCTGGCCATCGCCCGCGCCCTCATGGCCCGCCCTCGCCTGCTCCTTCTCGACGAGCCGTCGCTCGGGCTCGCACCCCTGATCGTCAAGCAGATCTTCGGGGTGATCAAGGACCTGAACGAGCAGGAGGGCATGACGGTCTTCCTGGTCGAGCAGAATGCCTATCATGCGCTGAAGCTCGCCCATCGCGGCTACGTCATGGTCACGGGCACGATCACGATGACCGGGACGGGAAAGGAGTTGCTGTCCAACCCGCAGGTCCAGGCCGCCTATCTGGAAGGCGGACGGCACTGATCATGCCGGGCAATTCTGGTATGGTGCAGACATGACGACCATGCTCGACGATGCGATCGCCAAGGTTCGGGAACTTCCGGACGAGGAGCAGGACCTCGCGGCCGAGTTGCTGCTGCAGGTCGTAGACAGAAGTGCCTCGACCTATCACCTCACCCCGGACCAGGAAGAAGAGGTCAGACTAACACAGGAGGGGCTTCGGAATGGGACCGTCCGCCTCCTCACGGACGTGGAAGTGGAGGAGATGTGGCGCCGGCTTGGCGCATGAAGATCCGCTTCACGGACGTGGCGTCTGCAGACCTCCGGAGGATCCACCAGCACATCGCGGTCGAGCGCCCCATAGCGGCTGGCCGAGTGATCCGCCGAATCCGAGCGTCCGTCGAAGGGCTACGAGAGCACCCCGAGATTGGGCGAGCCGCAGCGAGAAGAGGAACACGGGAACTCGCGGTGCGCGGATTGCCCTACATCATCATCTACGAGATTGATGACGTCATGCGGGATCTTACAATCCTCCGCATTCTGCATGGCGCCCAGAACCGCGACTAAGGAAACGGACCTATGCAGGGCATCCTATACGAAGAACCCTCGGCCTGGCTGTTCCTCCTTGTCACGGTCGTGCTCGGCGGTTGGGCGGCCTGGATGACCGGCCGCGCGCTGGCTCTGAGCTGGCGTCCTTTTTGGCAGGTGCTGCTATGGTCGCTGCCGCTCGGGGTCGCCGTCCGGTTCATCCACTATGCCCTGTTCCAGGGCTCGTTCGTCAGCCTGCATTTCTACCTGATCGACCTCGTGATCGTCGCTGCGATCGCATCGCTGGGCTACCGGTACTACCGCGCCCGGCAGATGAGCCGGCAATACAGCTGGCTCTACGAGCGGTCCGGACCGTTCTCGTGGCGCGAGAAGGCGCAGGCGTGACGCGCTTTTCCGCAGCCTTCCCCCGGTGACAACCCTGTGAAAACAGGCGACATTGCCGCGGGACGGCGGCGCATGCCGCCGGAGCCGGATGGCGCGTCCGGCCCAAACACCCTCAAGGGGAGAACGTGGCAATGAAGACAGGATTGTTGACCGGCATCGCGCTTGGCCTAGGCCTCGCGGTATCCGGTGCCGCGCAGGCCCAGATCAAACTCGGCGTTGCCGGGCCGATCACGGGCGCGAATGCCGCTTTCGGCGCGCAGTTGAAGAACGGCGCCGAGCAGGCCGTCGAGGACATCAACGCCAAGGGCGGCGTAATGGGCCAGAAGATCGTGCTGCAGACCGGCGACGACGCGTCGGACCCGAAGCAGGGCGTTTCGCTCGCCAACAAGTTCGCGGCGGACGGCGTCAAATGGGTCGTCGGCCACTTCAACTCGGGCGTCTCGATCCCGGCTTCGGAAGTGTATCAGGAATCCGGCATCGTCCAGATCACGCCGGCCTCCACGAACCCGAAGTTTACCGAGCGCAGCCTGTGGAACACCTTCCGGACCTGCGGCCGTGACGACCAGCAGGGCGCGGTTGCCGGTGCGTATCTCGCCTCTCACTTCAAGGGCAAGAAGGTCGCCGTCGTCCACGACAAGACCCCCTACGGCAAGGGCCTCGCAGACGAGACGCAGAAGGCCATGGAGGGCAAGGGTCTCAAGGCGGTTTTGTATGAAGGCGTCAACACGGGCGAGAAGGATTATTCCGCACTCGTCTCCAAGCTGAAGCAGCAGAACGTCGACGTCGTTTATTTCGGCGGCCTGCACACCGAGGCCGGACTCATCATCCGGCAGATGCGCGACCAGGGCCTCAAGGCTCCGATGATGTCCGGCGACGGCATCACGGACAAGGAGTTCGTCCAGATCGCCGGCCCGGGCGCGGACGGCACGTTCATGACATTTGGCCCGGACGCCCGGAAGAACCCGAACGCCAAGGACGCGGTCGCCAAGTTCAAGGCCAAGAACTACGATCCAGAGGCCTACACGCTCTACACCTACGCGTCGGTGCAGATCCTCGCCCAGGCAGCCGAGGGCGCGAAGTCCACGGACGGCAAGAAGATCGCCGAGTACATGAAGTCTGGAAAGACTTTCAAGACGGTGATCGGCGACATCACGTTCGACAAAAAGGGTGACATCACTCGCCCGGACTACGTCATGTATGTCTGGAAGAAGGGCGCCGACGGCAAGATCGACTATTCCGGCAACGAAGTCGGCATGTGATCTGACCTGGGGAGGTCTACCCGACCTCGCTTCTACCACCTCGAGACCGGGCCCGCCGCAAGGCGGGCCCTTTTCGTTTGCGGTGGCCGTTCCGCGCATGCGGGCTGCTTCCTGACCAGTCAAGGTCCCGTTCGGGCTGCGAACCGCACGACCGGGGCCTTCATTGGCCGGCGCGGTCGGTCGCGACTGGGGCCATGTGACAAGACGCTGATCCCCGGGCCGGAGAATCACCGGATCCTTTGACGCTCAACCGTCGATCCGGTTTTGTCACCCGATGATACCACGTCGAAACCTCCTGACCGACGTTCCCGGGATCCGCGTCGGGACCGCACATGATCCGAAACTCGCAAGCGGCGTAACGGTCGCCCGGTTTGACGAACCGGCGGTCGCCTCGGTCTTTGTCGCCGGCGGTGCTCCGGCCGGGCGCGATCTCGACTGCCTTGAGCCCGACCGCACGGTCGAGCGCATCGATGCCATCGTGCTGTCCGGCGGCTCCGGCTTCGGCCTCGACGCTGCCTCGGGCGCTCAGGCCTGGCTGCGGGAGCGCGGACGCGGCCTGCTCGTCCGGGACGTTCGCGTCCCGATCGTCCCGTCAGCGGCTCTGTTCGATCTCCTGAATGGCGGCGACAAGGCCTGGGGCCGGTACCCGCCCTACCGCGAACTCGCATATGAGGCGTGCGCGGCCGCCGATCTCGCGTTCGAACTCGGCACGACGGGCGCCGGCTATGGCGCGACGACGGCCGACCTCAAGGGCGGGCTTGGCTCGGCCAGCACCATCACGGCGTCCGGCCACACGGTCGCGGCGCTTGCCGCCGTGAACGCGATCGGTTCGGCCGTCATCGGGGGTGGGCCGCATTTCTGGGCGGCGGCGCTCGAGCAGGGTGACGAGTATGGCGGCTTAGGATTCCCTCCCACGATCACGCCGGAGATGCTGCGCCCGGGTTGGAAGGGCCGCGCCGAGCCGGCGACCACGCTCGCGATCGTCGCGACGGACGCATCGCTGACCAAAGCTCAAGCGAAGCGCCTCGCGACCATCGCGCAGGGAGGTCTTGCGCGTGGGCTGCGCCTCTCGCATGCCGCGATGGACGGCGACATCGTCTTCGCCGTGTCAACAGGCCAGGCGTCACTCGGGGACGGGCTCGACGGCTTTACCGAACTCGGGATCGCTGCGTCCGACTGCCTCGCCCGCGCCATCGCCCGAGGCGTTCATGCCGCGACCGCCCTGCCCTTCCCCGGTGCGATGTCCGCTTGGGATGATCGGTTCGGCTCATGGCGATAGACTGACGCGTCCCGGCGACGTGGGGGAGCGAAATGCCGCCCGGCACCGAAGAGCACGATCATCTCCGCCTATTGTCGCCCTAACACGTCGGCTGCCGCTCTTCTGACGCCCCGAACGATCACGCCGAGCCTCGAGTGCCCCTCCTCAGAGGGGATCTGCCCGCTAAGGGGCAATCGGGTTTGACATGCGTCGAGCTGCCCCGATAGCGTCGCAGCGACTTCCGACTTCAGACTGTGAGAGCACTCGCCATGTCAGCCCCCGTCCGGCTCGCCCTTGTCGCCGCAACCGCGCTTGCCTCCGCGCTCCTCGCCGGGGCCGCGCCGGCCGTGTCCAAGACGCTGGTGTACTGCTCCGAAGGCAGCCCCGAGAACTTCTATCCGGCGATCAACACGACCGGCACCTCCTTCGATGCGAGTGCTGAGATCTATCGCCGCCTGACGGATTTCGATCGCGGCACGACGAAGGTCGTCCCGAGCCTCGCCGAGCGGTGGGACATCCAGGACGACGGCAAGGCCTACGTGTTCCACCTGCGCAAGGGCGTGAAATGGCATTCAAACCGCTCGTTCAAGCCAACGCGGGACTTCAATGCCGATGACGTGATCTTTTCGTTCGAGCGTCAGTGGAAGGAGGACAACGCCTTCTTCAAGGTGACGAGCGCGAACCACACCTACTTCAACGACATGGCGATGCCGAAGCTGTTGAAGTCGATCGAGAAAGTCGACGACTACACGGTCAAGTTTACGCTCGCACAGGCCGAAGCGCCTTTCCTGTCGAACCTCGCCATGTCCTTCGCAGCCGTTCTGTCGAAGGAATACGCGGACGCCATGCTGAAGGCCGGCACGCCCGAGAAGGTAGACCAGGAGCCGATAGGCACAGGGCCGTTCTACCTCGTGCAGTACCAGAAGGATGCCGTGATCCGCTACAAGGCGTTCCCGGATTACTGGGACGGCAAGGCGAAACTCGACGACCTCGTCTTCTCGATCACGCCGGACGCCTCCGTCCGCTGGGCGAAGCTCCAGAAGGGCGAATGCCACGTGATGCCCTACCCGAACCCTGCCGACCTCGATGCCATCCGCAAGGATGCCAACGTGCAGGTGCTGGAGCAGCCGGGCCTGAACGTCGGCTATCTCGCCTACAACACACAGAAGAAGCCCTTCGACGACGTACGGGTGCGAAAGGCGCTCAACATGGCGATCGACAAGAAAGCGATCATCGACGCCGTCTACCTGTCGACCGGCGTTGCGGCCGTGAACCCGATCCCACCCTCGCTCTGGTCCTACAACAAGGACGTCAAGGACGATCCGTTCGATCCCGCCGCGGCCAAGAAGGCGCTGGCAGATGCCGGCTATCCGAACGGTCTGGAACTCGATCTCTGGGCAATGCCGGTGCAGCGGCCCTACAACCCGAACGCGAAGCGCATCGCTGAACTCATGCAGGCCGACTTCGCCAAGGTCGGCGTCAAGGCCGATATCAAGAGCTACGAGTGGGGCGAGTACCGAAAGCGTATGCAGAACGGCGAGCACCAGACCGGCATGCTGGGCTGGACCGGCGACAACGGCGATCCGGACAACTTTCTGGCGACGCTGCTCGGCTGCTCGGCCGCCGCTCCCGGCGGCGGCAACATCGCCAAATGGTGCAACAAGGAGTTCGACGACCTCGTCGTGAAGGCGAAGACGGTCTCCGATCAGGCGGAACGCACGAAGCTCTACGAGCAGTCCCAGGTCGTGTTCAAGCGCGAGGCGCCCTGGTTCACGATCGCCCATGCGGTGCAGTTGAAGCCGGTCCGCAAGGAGGTCGTGGACTTTCGGCTATCGCCCTTCGGGCGGCACACGTTCTATGGCGTCGACCTGAAGCAGTAACGCCTGCCCGGGCGGGGGCCACAACCCCGCCCGCCATGAGTCCACCATGCTGCGTTTCGCGCTGACGCGCCTCGGTCTCGTGATCCCGACGCTCGTCGGGATCACGTTCCTCGCCTTTTTCCTGATCCGGCTTGTTCCGGGCGACCCCATCGAGACGATGGCCGGCGAGCGTGGGATCGACCCGGCGCGGCACGAGGAACTGCGCCGGCTCTACGGCTTCGACCGGCCGCTCTATGTCCAATACGGCGTCTATATCGAGCGCCTGCTCCACGGCGACCTCGGCAAGTCGATCTCCACCAGCGAGCCCGTCGTCTCGGAATTCGTGACGCTGTTTCCGGCGACGATCGAGCTCGCAGTGGCGGCGATCATCTTCGCGCTGCTCCTCGGCATTCCGGCCGGTATCCTGGCGGCAGTGCGGCGAAACTCGATCCTCGACCAGGGCGTCATGGGCATTTCGCTCACCGGCTACTCGATGCCGATCTTCTGGTGGGGCCTGCTCCTCATCCTGCTCTTCTCGGTGCAGCTCGGCTGGACGCCCGTCTCCGGGCGCATCTCGGTCCAGTACTACGTCGAGCCGGTTACGGGCTTCCTCCTGATCGACACGCTCCTGTCGGACGAGAAGGGCGCCTTCTGGAGCGCCCTCTCGCACCTGATCCTACCCACGATCGTGCTCGGCACCGTGCCGCTCGCCGTGATCGCCCGCATGACGCGCTCCGCCATGCTGGAGGTGCTGGGCGAGGACTACATCCGCACCGCCCGCGCGAAAGGGCTGCCGCCGCTGCGGGTGATCGGCCTGCACGCGCTGCGCAACGCCCTGATCCCGGTGATCACGGTGATCGGGCTGCAGGTCGGCGTGCTCTTCACGGGCGCGATCCTGACGGAAACGATCTTCTCCTGGCCGGGCGTTGGCAAGTGGCTGATCGAGGCGATCGGCCGTCGCGATTATCCCGTCCTCCAGGGCGGCATCTTGCTCATCGGCATGGTGGTCATGGCCGTGAATCTCGCGGTCGACCTCGCCTACGGCATGATCAACCCGCGCATCCGGCACGTTCGATGAGCGCCGAAACCCTCGAAGCACCACCCGCCGCCGTCCCCACCGCACCGCCGCCCCACCCGTGGCGCGAGCTCTGGAACGACTTCGCCAAGAACCGCGGCGCAGTGCTCGGGCTCGTGATCATCGTGGTGATCGTCCTCCTGGCGATCTTCGCGGACGTCGTCGCTCCGCACTCGCCGAACCTGACGAACAACGCGGCGTT
>CAXUKK010000170.1:378-6892 GCA_964251455.1 uncultured Enterovirga sp. | reverse complement strand
GGACGCCAAGGACAAGGTCATGATGGGCGCCGAGCGGCGCACCCTCGTGATGACGGACGACGAGAAGCGGCTGACAGCCTATCATGAGGCCGGCCACGCGATCGTCGCCTTCAACGTGCCGGCGACTGACCCGGTGCACAAGGCCACGATCATCCCGCGCGGTCGTGCGCTCGGCATGGTCATGCAGCTGCCCGAGCGCGACAAGCTGTCGATGAGCTTCGAGCAGATGACGTCGCGCCTTGCCATCATGATGGGCGGCCGCATCGCCGAGGAGATGACGTTCGGCCACGACAAGGTGACGTCGGGTGCCCAGTCCGACATCGAGCAGGCGACCCGTCTCGCCCGCATGATGGTGACACGTTGGGGCTTCTCGCCCGAGCTCGGCACCGTCGCCTACGGCGAGAACCAGGAGGAGGTGTTCCTCGGCATGTCGATGGGCCGGCAGCAGAACATCTCCGAATCGACGGCCCAGAAGATCGACAGCGAGGTTCGTCGCCTCGTCGAGACTGGTCTTGAGGACGCTCGCCGCATCCTCAACGAGAAGGCCGACGATCTGGAAGCCATGGCTCTCGGGCTGCTCGAATACGAGACGCTGTCCGGCGACGAGATCAAGGACCTGCTCGATGGCCGACCGCCGGTGCGCGACTCGGGCGAACCGCCGACGCCGTCACGCGGATCGCCCGTTCCCTCCGCCGGCCGCAACCGGCCGCGCGGCGAGCCCGGCGGGCTCGAGCCACAGCCCCAGGCCTGACCGAGGTCTGACCACAAAGAAAAGCCCGCCTCTCCGGCGGGCTTTTTTATTGCGGCAGGGTGTTCGCCTTCCTGCTCAGGCGGCTCTAGCGGCGGGCACGTCGTTCGCGCCCTTGATCCCGGCCGCTTCCGCGATGAGCTCGATCGAGCGCAGCCGCCGCTCGTGATCGAAGACGTCGGTTACGATCATCAGTTCGTCGGCACCCGTCTCGCCGATCAGCGCGTCCAGGCCGGCGCGCACTGTGGCCGGTGAGCCGACGATCGAGCGGGCCAGCATCTGCATCGCCTGCGCCTTCTCGGCCGGTGACCAATAGGCTTCGATGTCGTCGATCGGCCGCTGGCTGAGGCCGCGTGCCCCGCGAAACATGTTCGTGAACGACATCTGCTGCGTCGTGGCGAGACGCCGGGCCTCGGCGTCGGTCTCGGCCGCGATCACGTTGACCCCGACGACCGCATAGGGCCGATCGAGCTGCTCGGACGGCTTGAACCGGGAGCGGTACAGCGCCAGCGCCTGGATCAGAAGCTCAGGCGCGAAATGCGACGCGAACGCGTATGGCAGGCCGAGTTCTGCGGCCAGCATCGCGCCAAAATGGCTTGAACCGAGGATCCAGAGCGGGACCTGGGTGCCCGCGGCGGGCACCGCCTGGATACGCTGCCCGGGGCCGGCCGGCGCCAGGAGGGCCTGGAGCTCCAGGATGTCCTGCGGAAAGCGGTCGGACGCGTCCGGGCTTCGGCGTAGCGCCCGGAGCGTCAACTGGTCCGTTCCGGGCGCACGCCCGAGGCCGAGGTCGATGCGGCCCGGAAATAGCCGCTCGAGCGTCCCGAACTGCTCCGCGATGATGTAGGGCGCATGGTTCGGCAGCATGATGCCGCCTGCGCCCACCCGGATCGTGTTCGTGCCGGCCGCGATATGCGCGAGCACGACAGACGTGGCGGCGCTCGCGATGCCGATCATGTTGTGATGCTCGGCGACCCAGATCCGGCTGTAGCCCCAGCGCTCCGCGTGCACCGCGAGGTCGCGCGCGTTCAACAGCGCACCCCGGGCATCGGTCTCCTCGGTCACCCGGACAAGTTCGAGGATCGACAATGGCGTCATGGACATGTCCTGGTTCGTCTTGGTCGACGCGGCGACCTGCTGCCCTTGAATATGAGCGTTCGCGCGCGTTCGTTCCAGGCTGGGGGCGAGCCGGCAGGGCTGGTCCGCGCTGAGGTCGGGCGACTCACTATCCCTCAACCGATCTCTGGTAGTGTACGAATTGCGGCCGCCCGAGTTGCCACGCGGAAGGGCGAGGGCGGTCACGGACGGGAGCATCATCGTGCGCAAGTATTTCGGGACCGACGGCATTCGCGGCCGTGCCAACGGCGTGATCACGCCGGAGCTCGCCCTGAAGGTCGGTCAGGCTGCGGGCCTGATGTTCCAGCGCGGCGATTACCGGCACCGCGTCGTGATCGGCAAAGACACCCGCCTGTCGGGCTACATGATCGAGACGGCGCTCGTCGCCGGCTTCACGTCGGTCGGCATCGACGTGCTCCTGCTCGGCCCGATGCCGACGCCGGCCGTCGCAATGCTGACGCGCTCCATGCGCTGCGATCTCGGCGTGATGATTTCCGCCTCGCACAATCCTTACGAGGATAACGGCATCAAGATCTTCGGGCCGGACGGGTTCAAGCTTTCGGACGAGACGGAAACCGCGATCGAAGCGCTGCTGGATGCCGATCTGTCGCTCCGCCTTGCCAAGTCGCAGGCGCTCGGCCGCGCCAAGCGCATAGAGAGCGTGCACGCCCGCTACATCGAATTCGCCAAGCGCACCCTGCCGCGGCAGCGCGACCTTGAAGGCATGCGGGTCGTCGTCGACAGCGCGAACGGCGCCGCCTACCGGGTCGCGCCCGAGACGCTGTGGGAACTCGGCGCGGAGGTGATCTCGATCGGCGTCGAGCCCGACGGGTTCAACATCAACCGCGACGTCGGCTCGACGGCGCCGGAGGCGCTGATCGGCAAGGTGCGCGAACTCAGGGCCGATATCGGCATCGCTCTGGACGGCGACGCGGACCGGGTGCTTATCGTCGACGAGAAGGGCCAGCGCGTTGATGGCGACCAACTCATGGGCGTCATCGCCAGGAGCTGGCGCGAGGATGGCCGCTTGGCCAAGCCGGGCGTGGTGGCCACCATCATGTCCAATCTCGGGCTCGAGCGGTTCCTCGGCGGTCTCGGCCTCGGCCTCGTCCGCACCGCCGTCGGCGACCGTTACGTTCTCGAGCACATGCGGGAGCACGGCTACAATCTCGGCGGCGAACAGTCTGGACACATCATCATGTCCGACTTCACGACCACCGGAGACGGATTGATCGCCGCCCTTCAGCTGCTCTCGGTCGTCAAGCGGTTGGACAAGCCGGTCTCAGAGGTGTGCCACTGCTTCGAGCCGCTGCCTCAAGTTCTCAAGAACATCCGCACCCAGGGCGGTCAGCCGCTGAAGAGCGAATCGGTCGTGACCGCTATCGAGGCCGCGAAGCAGCGGCTCGGCGCGGGCGGCCGGCTCGTCATCCGACCGTCCGGCACTGAGCCGGTGATTCGCGTGATGGGAGAGGGTGACGACCGCGTCCTCGTGACCGAGGTGGTGGACGAGGTCATCGACGCCCTGTCGCGGGCCGCGGCCTGAAGCTAAGCCTCCGCGTCAGGAGCTTGGTGTCGCCGAAGCCTCTGGGGCAGTCGGCTCCAAGCCTCAGCTGATCATCTTCACGACGACATACAGGCAGAGGCTGCCGCTCACGACGGCCGAGATCATGAAGATCCGGCTCAGCGTCGAGCCATGCGCCGGCATTTCGTCCGGGTGAAGCAGGGGGTCGTAGCGCTCTTGGTACATGGGGCGATCTAGCCTCTACGCCATGACACCCGTGTGAACCGCCGCGAGCCGCCTGCAGGCGCATCGTCGCCAGGCCGTTAACTTCTGCTTACTTGGCCGGCACGATCGCGTTGTCTTCGCGCAACAGCGTTCAGCAGCAGTAACGAACCGGCAAGGCTAACTTTTAAGGTTAAGCTCGCTTTAACCGCTGCCTGACAAGGTCGCCTCGTTCACCAGAGCGGTCCCTCCTAGGCCGCCGTAAACGAAGGGACCCTGTCATGGGCAGCTTGAAACTCTACGCCTCCGTGGCGGGATTTCTGGCCGTCGCGACGTCATCCATGACGGCGCAAGCGGCCGATCTTCTTCCGCCACCCCCGATGCCCGAGCCTTTCGAGGTGATTGGCGGATTTGCCGGCGGCTGGTACCTGCGCGGCGACATCGGATTCAGCAATCAGGGCGTCGAGAGAATCTCGAACCCCGTGATTGGACCCGGCACGACGCTCAACACGACTCAAAAAGGCTTCGACAGCGCACCGTTCGGCGGCGTCGGCGTCGGCTACAAGTTCAACGACTGGATCCGAGCCGACCTCACGGGCGAGTATCGTGGCCGTTCGAACTTCCACGGTGCCGATACGGTCACGACCCCGGGCTTCTTCTTCGGAACCAACGACGTGACGGCCAGCAAGTCGGAAGTGGTCGGGCTGGCGAACATCTACTTCGACCTCGGCAGCTGGTACGGCTTCACGCCGTTTATCGGCGGTGGCGTCGGCGTCGCCGACGTGAAGATTCACGACTATACGGATCGCGGCCTGGCCTTCGACGGCGCCGGGGTCTTCCTGGGCAACGGGCTCTCGACGGCGCGCGACCGCTCGCAGACGAACTTTGCCTGGGCAGCCCACGCCGGCGTCGCCTATGCGGTGTCGCCGAACTTCGCCATCGAGTTCGCCTATCGCTACCTGAACATGGGCGATGGGCGGACGGGAACGCTTGTCGGCTTCGACGGCACGACCACGCCGGCCACGCGGTTCCGCAACATCGACTCGCACGACTTCAAGGTCGGCTTCCGTTGGACGTTCGCGGACATGCCGGCCTACGAGCATCCTCCGCTCATGCGCAAGTACTGAGCCCAACAAGCAATTCTCGCGGCGCGGGCCTCGGCCCGCGCCGTTTCCTTTTGCAATCACGTAGACCGAAATGAGCACCGAGGCGGTTGCGCCTCCTAAGCCTTGCGGCTATATGCCGGGCCTGCGCCGGGGTGGACCACAGACCCTGTTGCGCTCGCGGCGATTCCGGCTCGGTTCGGGTCCCGTTGAGGAGAGGCCGCCTCATGATGGCGGCCTTCGACGTTTTCGGAGAGAACCGATGAGTGCCGTGAGAGAGCTGAAGGCCGTTTCCCGTGAGAGTTCGGGCAAGGGTGGCGCCCGGGCCGTGCGGCGCCTCGGCCGCGTGCCGGCCGTAATCTATGGCGGCGGCGCGGACGCAGTTTCGATCGCGCTCGACTCGAACGAGATGCGTCAGCTGATCTTCGCCGGTCGCTTCCTGACCACGATCTTCGAACTCGATGTCGGCGGCGAGCGCACCCGCGTGATCCCGAAGGATTACCAGCTCGACCCGGTCAAGGACTTTCCGCTGCATCTCGATTTCATGCGCGTCGAGGCCGGCCAAACCCTGACGGTCGAAGTGCCGGTGCACTTCGTCGGCCAGGAGGAGAGCCCTGGCCTGAAGCGCGGCGGAGCGCTGAACGTCGTCCGTCACACCGTCGAACTCACCGTCCCGAGCGATCAGATCCCCGACTCGATCGAGGCAAGCATTGCGGGCCTCGACATCGGCGATTCGCTGCACATCTCGGCCGTGACCCTGCCCGCCGGGGCACGTTCGGTGATCGATCGCGATTTCACGCTTGCGACCATCGCGGTTCCGGTCGGCGCCGAGGAAGACACGCCGGCCGAAGGCGAGACGGCTGCCGCCGCGAGCTGATTGCGGGCGCCCGGCTGCGGGCGTCCTGACAGGTTGGTCTGGAGGGCTCGGGCGGGAGCGACATGCGCCTCTTCGTCGGGCTCGGCAATCCGGGCTCCCGCTACGCGGGAAATCGGCACAATATCGGTTTCATGGTGGTGGACGAGATCGCGCGCGTCCACGCGGCACAGCCCTGGCGTCGTCGGTTCCAGGGCCAGGCTGCCGACGCCGTGATCGGCGGCGAGAAGGTCCTGCTGCTCAAGCCGGAGACCTTCATGAACGATTCAGGCCGCTCGGCCGCCGAGGCGCTCCGCTTCTTCAAGCTCACGCTGGCCGATCTCGTCGTCTGCCATGACGAGCTCGACCTCGCGCCGGCCAAGGTCCGCGTGAAGGTCGGCGGCGGCAACGCCGGGCATAACGGCCTGCGCTCGATCACGGCGCTCTGCGGCAACGACTACAAGCGCGTCCGCCTCGGGATCGGTCATCCGGGCCACAAGGACCTGGTGCACGGCTACGTGCTGAGCGATTTCGCCAAGTCGGAGCGCCCCTGGGTCGACGACGTGGTCCGCGCCTGTGCAGGCAACGCGGCGCTGCTGGCCAAGGGCGACGACGTCGGCTTCCAGAACAAGGTCCACCTCGCGACCGAGCCGAACGCCGGCCCGGGTTGACGGCGGGTCCATCCCTCACCATTCCGAGCTTGGCACCCCGAGCTCTTAGACAGCATCGAGCAGACCATGGGTTTCAAGTGCGGCATCGTCGGGCTGCCGAATGTCGGCAAGTCGACGCTCTTCAACGCGCTGACGCAGACCGCGGCTGCGCAGGCCGCGAACTATCCGTTCTGCACGATCGAGCCGAATGTCGGCGATGTCGCGGTGCCGGATCCGCGGCTCGACACCCTGGCCGCGATCGCAGGCTCGAAGGAGATCATCCCGACGCGGCTGACCTTCGTCGACATCGCCGGCCTCGTG
>CAXUKK010000170.1:0-368 GCA_964251455.1 uncultured Enterovirga sp. | reverse complement strand
AGGGCGAAGGTCTGGGTAACCAGTTCCTGGCGAACATCCGCGAATGCGATGCCATCGCCCATGTCGTGCGCTGCTTCGAGGATTCCGACATCACCCATGTCGAGGGCGCGATCGACCCGCTCGCGGATATCGACACGATCGAGACCGAGCTCATGCTGGCCGATCTCGAAAGCCTCGAGCGCCGGGTGATCGCGCTCGAGAAGAGGGCGCGCGGCGCCGACAAGGAGGCCAAGGAGACGCTCGACCTCGTCAACCGTGCGCTTCCGCTCTTGCGCGAGGGCCGTCCCTCCCGCCTCGTCGGGCGCAAGGCCGATGAGGAGAAGCTCTTCGCCTCGCTCGGGCTCCTGAGCTCCAAGCCTGTGCTCTAC
>CAXUKK010000169.1:0-6893 GCA_964251455.1 uncultured Enterovirga sp. | reverse complement strand
CGCCTACCCGCTGGGCATGACCGGGATCGCCGGCGTGCTCTTCCCCAAGCAGGCTGCCGGCAGCCTCGTCGAACGTAACGGCCAAGTCGTCGGCTCGGCCCTGATCGGCCAGAACTTCACGGGCGAGCGCTACTTCCACCCCCGCCCGTCCGCGACCACGACCGCCGACCCGAACGACAGCACCAAGACGGTGCCGGCGCCCTACAACGCCGCGAACTCGATGGGCTCGAACCTCGGCCCGACCAACGCGGCCCTGATCGACCGCGTGAAGGAGGACGCCGCCCGTCTGAAGACCGAGAACGGATCGGGCGCCGTGCCGGCCGATCTGGTGACCACGTCCGGCTCGGGCCTCGACCCGCACATCACGCCCGAGGCGGCCGAGTTCCAGGTTGCCCGCGTCGCCAAGGCGCGAAACCTGCCCGTCGACGTCGTGCGCCAGCTCGTCGGCCGGCAGACAGAGGAGCCCCTGCTCGGCGTCCTCGGCGAACGTCGTGTCAACGTTCTGGCCCTTAACATGGCCCTGGATGCGGCCCGCTAGGCCGGACGAGGCCGACCGGCCCTTCGCCAGGTGAGGACGGCAGCTTGAACGAAGGTAGACGCCCGTCGCCGGATGCCCTTCTCGCGGCTGCACGTCGCGAGGAGGGCGGCGCCGGCCGCCTCAAGATCTTCCTGGGAGCGGCGCCCGGGGTCGGCAAGACCTACGAGATGCTGACCAACGCCCAGGCCCGAAGGCGGGAGGGCGTCGATGTCGCGATCGGCGTTGTCGAGAGCCACGGCCGGGTCGAAACCGAGGCGCTGGTCCAGGGCCTCGAGGTGATCGCGAGACGCGTCTGCGACTACAAGGGCCGCCACCTCGACGAGATGGACCTCGACGCCGTCCTGGCCCGCCGCCCCCGGCTCGTCCTCGTCGACGAGCTCGCGCATACCAACGCGCCCGGCAGCCGCCACCCGAAACGCTACCTCGACGTCGAGGAATTGCTCGATGCCGGGATCGACGTCTACACCACCCTCAACATCCAGCACGTCGAGAGCCTGAACGACGTCGTCGCGCAGATCACCCGGATCCGGGTGCGCGAGACCGTCCCCGACCGGATCATCGACCGGGCGGACGAGCTGGAGCTCATCGACCTGACGCCGGACGACCTCATCCGCCGCCTCAAGGACGGCAAGGTCTACCTGCCGAAGAACGCCGAGCGGGCCCTCGGCCATTACTTCTCGCCGGGCAACCTCACGGCCTTGCGCGAGCTCGCGCTGCGGCGGACCGCCCAGCGCGTCGACGAGCAGCTCCTGTCGCACATGCAGGAGCACGCCATTCCCGGGCCGTGGGGCGCCGGCGAGCGCGTGCTGGTCTGCGTCAGCCAGGATCCTCGGTCGGAAGGTCTCGTGCGCTACGCCAAGCGCGTAGCGGACCGGCTGCGGGCGCCCTGGACGGCCCTATTCGTCGAGAACCGGCGGAGCCTCGCGATGTCGGAGCGCGACCGCGATCGTGTCGCGGCAGCACTGCGTCTCGCCGAGCAGCTCGGCGGCGAGACCGCGACGATGCCCGGCGTGTCCCGGAAGACGGCGGACGACGTGATCGCCTACGCGAACGAGACGAACGCCGCGCACATCGTGGTCGGGAAATCGACCCGAACGCGCCTGTTCGAAATCCTGAACGGCTCCGTCGTGCACGACCTCGTCCGGCGGTCGGGAGCGATCAGCGTCCACGTCATCGCGGGCGAGGACCGGAAACCCGAAGATCCGCCGCGCGCTGCCCGTCCCGCGGGAGCAGCGGGCAGGCCGGTCGATCCCGTGCCGTTCCTCGTCGCCGGCCTGTCCGTGTGCCTCGCGCTCGGGATCGCCGTTCTGACGCGGCCCCTCATCGGGGTCGAAAGCGTCGACCTGATCTTCCTCAGCACGATCGTCGGAATCGCGGTCCAGTACGGGCTCGGGCCGTCGCTGCTCGCGGTCGCGGCCGCATCGCTCGCCTACAACTTCTTCTTTCTGCCGCCGCTCTACACCTTCACGGTCGCCGACCCCACGAACATCGTCTCGCTGTTCTTCTTCGCGCTCGTCGCCGTGATCGTCTCGAACCTCGGCGCCAGGGCCCGGCTGCAGTCGGTCGCGGCGCAGACGCGCGCCCGCACCACGGAAGCGCTCTACAGCTTCAGCCGCAAGCTCGCCGGGACCGGCGAGCTCGACGACGTGCTGTGGGCGACCGCGTTCCAGGTCGCCTCCATGCTGAAACTCCGTGTCGTCATCCTGCTGCCTGGCGCCGACGGGCTGTCGGTCGCGGCCGCGTATCCGCCGGAGGACGTGCTCGATGCGGCCGACATGGCGGCCGCGAAGTGGAGCTTCGAGAACGCGACCCCGGCGGGCCGAGGCGCGGATACGCTTCCGGGCGGCCGGCGCCTGTTCATGCCGCTGCGAACGGCGCGAGGGTTGATCGGCGTCGTCGGCCTCGACACGGACCGGCCCGGCGCCCTGCTGCAGGCCGACGAGCGACGCCTGCTGCAGGCGCTGTCGGATCAGGCGGCGCTCGCGATCGAGCGCGTGCACCTCGTCGAGGATCTCGACCGGGCGAAGCTGCTGGCCGAGACGGATCGCCTTCGCCAGGCGCTCCTGACCTCGATCTCGCACGATCTGCGGACGCCGCTCGCCTCCATCCTCGGCGCCGCGGCGGCGTTGCGCGACCTCGACGTCGATCTCAGCCCTGTCGAGAAGTCCGAGATGGTGACGACCATCATCGAGCAATCCGAGCGGCTGAACCGCTTCATCGCCAACCTCCTCGACATGACGAAGCTGGAATCCGGCGCCGTCGCCCCGAACCTCGCCTTGCACGACCTCGGCGAGATCGTCGGCTCGGCGCTCGGGCGTGCCTCCAAGATCCTGGCGCAGCATCGCGTCGAGGTGGAACTGGCGGCCGACCTGCCGATGCTCGATCTCGATCCGGTGCTGTTCGAGCAGGTCCTGTTCAACCTCCTCGACAACGCGGCCAAGTACGCCAACGAAGGCTCGACGATCCGGCTGGAAAGCTGGCGCGACGGCCGGGAGGTTCGCCTGCAGCTGCTCGACGAGGGGGCCGGCATTCCGGCCGAGGATCTCGAGCGGGTCTTCGACAAGTTCTACCGCGCCCGCAAATCGGACTCGGTACGGGCCGGCACCGGCCTCGGCCTCGCCATCTCCCGCGGCTTCGTCGAAGCGATGGGCGGTGCGATCACGGCCGGAAACCGCACCGATCGCAGCGGTGCCGTCTTCACGCTCGCTCTGCCCGTGCCGGCAGAGATCCGCTCCCTGGACACGTCAGCATGACCGCCTCGAAAATCCGCGTGCTCGTCATCGACGACGAGCCCCCGATCCGGAAGCTGCTCCGCACCGGCCTGTCGACGCAGAGCTACGAGGTGACGGAGGCGACGAACGGCCGGACCGCGCTCCTGGCGCTCGCGGCCGAGGAGCCGGACGTCGTCATCCTCGATCTCGGCCTGCCGGACATCTCCGGCCACGAGCTCCTCGGCAAGATCCGCCAGATGTACGAGGCGGTCCCGATCGTCGTGCTGTCGAGCCGCGACGACGAGCGCGGCAAGGTCGAGGCGCTCGATCTCGGGGCCGACGACTACATCTCGAAGCCGTTCGGCATGAACGAGCTCCTCGCGCGGCTGAGGACGGCGTTGCGGCACAGGCTGCAGGTGCAGGGGGAACGCTCCGTCTTCCGCACGGGCGAGCTGAGTGTGGACCTCGTCGCCCGCATCGTGCGGGTCGGCGACCGCGAGGTGAAGCTCGCCCCGAAGGAATACGAGGTCCTCCGCGTGCTCGTGCAGCATGCCGGAAAGGTGCTGACGCACTCCCAGCTCCTTCGCCAGGTCTGGGGCGACGCGACCGACACGCAATATCTGCGCGTCTACGTCCGCCAGCTCCGGCAGAAGCTCGAACCCGACCCCGAACGTCCGCGCTACGTCCTGACCGAAACGGGCGTCGGCTATCGCCTGCGCGCGCCGGACTGAGCGGGACGCGCGATGAAGATTGTTGACCTGCTGGCGCCGGAGAACGTGCTGCTCGACCTGCGAGTCGCGGACAGCCGAGAGTTGCTCGGCAAGCTCACCAGACACTTGGCGCCTGCACTGGCGGTCGAGGCCGCGGTGGCAGAACAGGCGCTGATTCGCCGGGAGGAGCTCGGCTCCACCGGCATGGGGGACGGCATCGCCCTCCCTCACGCCCGCCTGCCCCAGGTCGGACGACCGGTGGGCCTGCTCGCACGCCTGCGCCCGGCGCTCGACTTTGCGGCTGTCGACGGGAAACCGGTGGACCTGGTGTTCCTGATCCTCCTGCCCGAGCGGGAGCGCGGACTCGGGCTGAATGTGCTGGCATGCGTGGCACGGCGTCTCCGCGAACCGGAGGTGGTGCAGGCTCTTCGGCACGCCCGTGCGCGTGCGGAGGCCTATGCGATGCTGACGGCGGAGCGCGCGCCCCCTACGCGAGGATCATGCTGACCGATCCGAGCTCGCCGAAATCCCCCGTTGCAACCTGTCCGGGGCGGACCTGGAGCAGGCCCGTGCAACTGCCCGTGGCTACGACGTCGCCGGCTTCGATGACATTGCCGGTTTCGGCGAGGTGACGTGCGAGCCAGGCTATGGGCGCAAGTGGATGCCCCATCGCGCCGAACGGCCTGCCGGTCGCGCAAACGTGGCCGTCGAGGCGCAGCCTGATATCGGTCTGCGGATGGAGGCGTGCTCGCCAATCCGGAACGGAAGGACCTTGGACGAAAGCCTCGGCCAGACCGAGATCCGCGGCTGCCGTGCAGGAATTGAGCGGCACGGAATCCGGGACCCTCCGCCCGACGACCTGGAGCGCGAGGTGGCATGACGCGATCGCTTGAGCGAGCCGGGCTGGGTCATCCTGGCGAATGTCCTCCGGATCGAGGTTGCGTCCGAACACGAACGCGAGTTGCGCCCCGACTCCGATGATCGACGGCCTGAGCGAGAGCGCGTCGCCCGATTGAAGGATGCGGTCGGCGAAGATCGGCCCGACGATCGGCCCGTCGCAGCCGAGCAGGCGCCGGGTGAGGGGCGTCGTGGCGGCCAGGGCATGCCCTGACCGCTTGCCATCATGCGCCAAGGCAGCCGCCTCCTGCACCGCCCGCGCCTCTTCCTGGGAACCGACCCGCTGCAGGTCGAGTGCGGGACCGACGAGAGCGCCTCCGCGGTACGCGAGACCCAGCGCGGTCCCCACACTTTCGATGTCCCGATCGCTCAGCATCGCATCAGCCTCGCTCGTAGCGGCTTTCGTCACGCAATCCTGCGAGTGCGGCCGCGATCGCGCGTGCGGTCGTACACGGGGCAGGCACGAGCGGAAGACGCGGTTTGGGGTCAAAATGGGCCCGCAGCAGGAACAGGGCGTACTTGACCGCCGCCGGGTCCGCATCGGCCCCAAGTGCCTGGATGAGCGGGTGGAGCCTGCGCTGGATCATCGTCGCCCGCGAGAACATGCCGTCGCGAGCTGCGGTGTGGAGTTCGGCGCAGAGCCGAGGGGTGATGTTCGCCAGGACGGATATCGCCCCTGTCCCGCCCGCCATCAGGAACGGGGCCGCAAGGGCGTCTTGCGTCGTGTAGGTGCAGACAGGCCTGCCCAGGCCGTGAGCTGGCGCGAGCGCGCGGGCGAGGTCGCCCGTCGCGTCCACGAACCCGACGATGTTCGCCCGGGCTGCGAGCCGCGCAACGCTTTCCGGCGCGAGATCGATGCGCGTGCGCGCCGGTTCATTCTGGATGAGAACCGGGAGGTCGGTCACGCCGGCGATCGCCTCCAGGTGACGCAGGACGCCCTCTGGGCTGGGGCGGCTGTAGGGCGGAGTGGCGAGCAGCAGCGCGTCCGCGCCAGCCGCCTTTGCCTGCTCCGCCTCGTCCATGCCCTGCGCCGTGCAATTGGAGCAGATCCCCGCGATGACCGGCACGTCGCCCCTGGCGCCTTCGCTCGCCAGCGAGATCACGCGCGAGCGCTCCTCTGCGGTGAGCGTCGGGCCCTCGCCGACGATCGTGTTCACGGCGACGGCCGCCGATCCTTGCTCGACCTGCCACCGCACGGATTCGGACAAGGTCCGCTCGTCGACAGCCTTGCCGGCGAAAGGCGTCGCGAGGGCAACGATGGAACCGGTGAACATGGCTAGGTCAATCGAGGCAGAACAAAGCCGAGGAGGCAGAACCAGGCGGCCTCGTCCAGGGAGTTGTAGTGGGCTGCGGTCGCCCGCTCTTGCCTGACGGCTGCGACCGCGGCGAAGATGAGCGCCGTCCATAGCGCCATGGTGGACAGCGACTTCACGAAACCGACGCCGGCCATGGCCTGCGCGCTGGCAATGAGCACGAACACCGCCAGCTTGAACCCCGCGCGCTTCAGCGTGAGCAGCGATCGTTCCGTGTCGCGCCGCGGCGCGGGTGCGGGGCCCGGCACCGGGGAAACTCACAGGCGGAGGGTAACCGGCTCCGCGACGACCGCGACGGCACCCTCCCGGCGATCGGTCTCGAAGCTCGCATAGCGAACCGCCGCCTCGCGGCTCGTGAACAGACCGCCGCCGAGGCCGTGCGTTTCGACCGCGAGCCAGTGACCTTCGGCATCCCGCCCGACGACGTAGGAGGCGCCAAGCGGGACAGGGGACGGGTCCTGAGGTTGCGAGAGCGACAGCATGAAAGGTCCGGATGCGAGACGGCCGATGCTTGGCCGCACCCGGAAGATGTCGCGCAGGGCATAAAGGATCGAGACGGGTCGCCGACCAAAGAAGTAAGAGCCGCGTGAAGAACGATCCGGCCTTTCGGCGGCTGCGCGTCAAACGAGACCGGAGCCAGCATCGGAGAGGCGCCGCTTCCTGCCCCGTTCGACGAGCGCCACAACGGACAACGCAAGACCTATGGCGACGAAGGACACGAGCG
>CAXUKK010000168.1:0-6942 GCA_964251455.1 uncultured Enterovirga sp. | reverse complement strand
CCGACGAGCAGCGGGTTGTTCTTCTGGCGGCGGCAGAGGACCTGGATCGTCCGCTCGACCTCCTTCTCGCGCCCGATCAACGGGTCGATCTTGCCCTCGCGGGCCTTCTTGTTGAGGTTGACACAATAGGTGTCGAGCGCCTCGCCCTTCTTCTTCTGGCGAGTGTCGTCGTCGCCGGACGGCCGCTCGGTCGACTCGTCCTCGGCACCACGCGCGGGACGTCCTTCGCCGAGCCCGGGCCGCTTGGCGATCCCGTGGCTGATGTAGTTGACCGCGTCGTAGCGGGTCATCTCCTGCTCCTGCAGGAAATACGCGGCATGGCTCTCGCGCTCGGCGAAGATCGCGACGAGCACGTTCGCGCCCGTTACCTCCTCGCGGCCGGAGGATTGGACGTGGATGACCGCGCGCTGGATGACGCGCTGGAAACCAGCCGTCGGCTTCGAATCCTGCCGCCCGTCGGTGACGAGGTTGACCAACTCGGTCTCGACATATTCGACGAGATTTCGACGGAGCGCATCGAGTTCGACGTTGCAGGCCCGCATGACGGCGGCGGCATCCTGATCGTCGATCAATGCGAGGAGCAGATGCTCGAGCGTCGCATATTCGTGCCGACGCTCGCCGGCTATCGCCAGAGCGCGGTGAAGGGCCTGTTCAAGGCTGCGTGAGAAGCTAGGCAAGATGCCCCTCGGGTTCGAGAAAGAGACTACTTCTTTTCCATCACGCACTGAAGCGGATGCTGGTGCTTGCGCGCGAAATCCATCACCTGTGTCACCTTTGTCTCGGCGACCTCGTAGGTGAAGATCCCGCACTCGCCGACACCGGTCTGGTGCACGTGGAGCATGATACGGGTGGCGTCCTCGCGCGACTTGTTGAAAAACCGCTCGAGAACCAGGACGACAAACTCCATTGGAGTATAGTCGTCGTTGAGAAGAAGTACGCGGTACAGGTTCGGCCGCTTGGTGCGCGGCTTCGTCTTCGTAATGATCGCCGTGCCGGAGCGGTTGTCGTCGCCGCCCGTCTGACGGGAGCCCGCGCCGGTTTCTGAGAGTCTATGACAGCCGATGCGCCCGCTCATGCCTGACTGACCAATGACCTCGTTCAGGGATTTGTCGAACGCCCCACCGAAGTCGGCCCTGGTCGATTCCCTCGTAGCCCAATCTAGGGTGACGGGCGCCGCGTCGCCAGATGCCGCGCCGTCTCGACGCATACTTGCGGCCAAATGCGACTGAGGCAAGGCCGCCGGTCGCCCGCCTGCAAGCGGAGGCGCACAAACAAAAACGCCCGGCAAAGCCGGGCGTCGGTCACGGTGTCGACGAGAAGCGTCGTCAGGCGGCAGCGCGCGCCTTGACGACCAGACCCTCGACAGGTGCGTAGGCTTCCTTGGCGGTCGCGGAGGCGAGCTCGCCCATCTTCGTCGCCTGCGACACGAACCCCTGGTAGGCCGAACGCAGGAACTCGCCCTGGATCTCGACGGCGGTATCGACCGTGCGGGCGCCGGCCAGCTTCTCGGCGGCGGCGCTGCTGTGCTCGAAGGAGCGCTTGGCATAATCGGCGGCCTCGACGGCAGCAGACTGGATGCCGCGCGTGAACGCACCGAGCGAAGACATGGCGGCGACCATGCCGTCTTTGCCCATCTTCTGGAAAGTGTCGAACTGCATCATGCTCGTCCCCCGGCCCTCTCGGCGCCGTCCCTGGTAAGCGGTTGAGGCCCCCGGCAACGGCGGCCAAAACCGATATATGCGCTGCACAAAAAACCGTCAATCGGATTTTGTGCACTGCACCATAAGACGCTTTTGAAGCGCATTTAACCTATCTCTAACTGCGTCCTCCTACCTTTCCGGACTGTGTCGTGCCGACGTCACTGCCCCTGTTGGGCAGTGCTTCGGCCGGGTCAGCCGACGTGTTCGGGGGCGGATGATCATGATGTTGCGTTGCGTTGGTAAGCGTGGGACGCGTGCGTTCGTTCTAGCCGGCCTCATTGGCATGGCGGCGTCACTTCTGGTGGCCGAGCCTGCAGAGGCGCGGGGCAAGAAGAAGCAGCTCCGCAAGAGCCACAAGGCTCACGTCGCACGCTCGGGCGGCGGCTATTCTCCGCCTTTCGCGGCCATGGTCGTGGACGCCAATACCGGCCGTACCATGTACGCCGTCGACGAGACGGAGCCGCGGCATCCCGCATCCGTCACGAAGGTCATGACGCTCTACATGCTCTTCGAGCAGCTGGAGCGCGGCACGACCTCGCTCGACACCGAGCTGAAGGTGTCGGCGCGCGCCGCCGCCCAGGCGCCCTCGAAGATCGGCGTCCGTCCGGGCGAGACGATCTCCGTCGAGGACGCGATCAAGGCCCTCGTCACCAAATCGGCGAACGACGTCGCCTGCACGATCGCCGAGAACCTCGCCGGCACCGAAGAGGACTTCGCCGAGAAGATGACGCGCAAGGCGCGCCAGCTCGGCATGACGGGCACGGTCTACCGCAACGCGTCCGGACTACCCGACCGCGAGCAGATCACGACGGCGCGCGACCTGACCATCCTCGGCCGGGCAATCCAGGACCGCTTCCCGCGCTACTACAAGTTCTTCCAGACGCGCAGCTTCAATTATGCCGGCCGGGTGATCGGCAACCACAACCGCCTGATCGGCAAGGTCGAAGGCGTCGACGGCATCAAGACGGGTTTCACGAATGCGTCCGGCTTCAACCTCCTAACCTCGGCCCGGCTGAATGGCCGGCATGTGGTCGGGGTGGTCCTGGGTGGCCGGTCGGCCGCGAGCCGCGACGCCACCATGGCAAACCTGATCCGGACGAACCTCGCCAAGGCCTCGACCGGTCCCGGCTCCCGCAGCGTCGCGGGGCTGGAGCAGGACGAGGATGGCGAGAAGGTCGAGACCAACGCCCTCATGGCTTCGGTCGATGTCGAGGCGGCGTCGAGCACGACGGCATCGATCCGACCCGGCCGCCCGCTCGAGCTGATGCGGCCGGCCGTCGCCACCGCTCCGAACGGTGCCGCGACGACGACCCCTACTTCGTCTAAGGCCGCTCCGGGCGTCGCAGCCACGGCGGAAAGCACCAGCCGCACGGTCCCGACCCCTCCGTCGAACTCGCAGAAGATCGACGCGCGGCTACCGCTGCTGCCCGCGGCGCCCGAGCCGCCGGCCCGGATCGAGCTCGCCATGAAGGCGGAGCCGGTCGAAGCAAAGCGCGAGACGGTCTCACGGCCCGCAGCCGTAACGCCCTGGGTGATCCAGCTCGCGGCCGAAGGCGACGAGCGCCAGGCACGCGCCGTCCTGGACGACGCACGTTCCCGCTCCGGGCGCCTGCTCGCCAAGGCGGCCCCCTTCACCGAGAAGGTGAGCCGCGGCGGCTCGACCCTCTACCGCGCCCGGTTCTCCGGCTTCGCGGAAGCCGACAGCGCACAGGCGGCCTGCCAGGCGCTGAAACGGAGCGGCTTCGCCTGCTTCGCAACGAGGAGCTGAGTCTCCGTCGAGTGTGTTCTCCGAGGCAGGACGCCTCGGGGCCGAGTGTCCGACGCCGGTCCGTTCGACCGGTCGCGCGTGGAGTTCAGCGATGTCGGTCCAGCAAGAGGTCTTTCGCCTGGTTGACGCGGCTCGCAAGATACGTCGACCCGCCCTGGTCGGGGTGAAGCCGCTTCATCAGGCGCCGGTGAGCCGTCCGGATGTCGTCCGGCCCCGCTCCTGGCTGAAGCCCCAGGATCTCGTGAGCTTCCTGCTGCGTCATCGTGCCGTTCTGAAGATCGGCCCGGCCCCGGAGGTTCGGATCTCCCTCAGCGTGTTCACGCCATCCGGGAAACCGGCGGTCCAGATAGGCTTCGACGATTCGCCGTCCTTCGACATCGCGTCCTAGGCAGGCGGAGTGAACGCGGATCAATTCCGGCATGCCGAGCTGATCGAGCTGCGCCCCGGCGAACTCGCCGGCAAGGACGCGACCTGACATCGCGCCGGTCGCGGCATCAACGAACAATTCGAGAGTCGGCGATTTGAGCAGGAGCGGAGAGCTGACCCGGCCGCCGAGCGCGTCCGGCCACCAGCCCGGCGGTGCGGCCCAGCCGAGCAGCCAGGCACCCGCGCCGCCGAGCAGCGCCGCCATGTCGAGCCGGCCGCGCAGGAGAAGCAGACCGGCGAAGAGCAGCGCAAGAACGCCGCCCGCTGCCTTTGCCAGTTGCACAACCTTCTTCGGATCGGCCTTCGCGGCGCTCTTGATGAACCACCACAGCAGCACGGCCGTCATGAGGCCCGCGAGTGCGGTCATGGCAGCTGTGCCCACGATGGGTGCGAGGATTCGATCATCACGAGAGCATGTAGAGCTTCAGAAGGCGGGCACAACGCGGCGGCTCAGGGCCGGCGTCGGTCGTAGTCCATCTGCACGCGCCCGCCGACCCGAACCTCGGTCCCGTTGCCAAGGTTGATGAAGCCGGGCGGACGTTCGGTTCGCTGCGCGCCCGGCTCGTAGGGCACGAGCTTCTCCGGTCTCTCGCAGCCCGGGCGCTCCTGGCTCGCGGACCTCACGTCACCAGGTCGGCAAGGTTTCGCTGCGGCAGTCGTGGCCGAGATCGCGAGCGGCAGGATCAGAAGGAGGCGGCGCATGGCGCGACGCTAGCCTCAGAGCAGCCCGAGCGCCACCAGCTCTCGCCGCATTGCCTCGGGCAGGATGCTGACGTCGCCCGTTTCCCGGCCGAGATCCGGCGGGGCGTCGTCCGGCTCGAGATAGCGCCAGCCCTGGAACGGCCGATAGGGCCGCGGGCGAACCGGGAACACCTCAGGGTGCAGAACCAGGCGACAGCGGCCGATACCGGCGGCATCCGTGAACGGCCGGACGTCCACGAGCCGCTGGCGGCACGCGAGTTGGCCCTTGATCACCCAATACAACGACCCACCGTCCAAAAGCGCGTCGCCGCGCTTCGGGACCATGCGGGTCGTGTGGATGTGCTCCGCTTCCGAGCCGCCCGCCATGCGGCGCCGCTCCGCGATCCAGGCTTCCAGGTCCTGGATGCTGTCGCAGCCGACGCAGAGCTTGAGAAGGTGCAAGGCCATGCCCGCTTATGACGCGGGCATGTCGGGGTCGTCGAGCGGCGCGTGGTCGCGCGGCCCGGCTTATCAACGGCTTAGCGCAGCCTCAGGCGGCAGGATCCACCACCTCGGGCTCGGGTCGGTCATCGCCCTGCGCAACCTCTTCGCGCCATGCGCCGGAGGCATCCTGGTACTCGATATAAGCCACCTCGCCCGGGATCTGCTGCTCCGCCGCGACCGCCTTCGCGGCACGAGCTGCTTCGTCATGGGTCGGGAAACTCTCGGAAAATACGTCGCCGAGCTTGTAGGCCCAGCCGCCGTCGTGCTCGACGACCCTGTAGGTGATCTTGTCCATTGCCTCGTCTCTCTCTCGCTTGAAAACGGTACCTCGGGGAGCCGGTTCCGGCTCAGGTCTCGGCTGCGGGCGCGAGCACGATGAGGCGCGCCCCTTCCGCCACCTGGCTTCCGGCTTCCGCCAGCACCTCGGCGATCTGGCCAGCCCGCGGGCTGAGAAGCGCATGCTCCATCTTCATGGCCTCGACGATCGCAAGGCGCTGGCCTTTCTCGACCTGCTCGCCCTGAGCGACGAAAACCGCGACGAGCTTCCCGTGCATGGGCGCGTTCACGCTGTCGCCGCTGTCGAGGTGCTCGAGATCGACCGCAAACGGATCGAAGCGCTGGACGAAGGTCTGGCGGCCGTCTCCCAGGACATAGACGCCGTCCGGACTGCGCGCGAAGACGCCCTCCCCGGCCGAGACCGCAATCTCAGTACGTACGGTCTCGGCTCCGGCCGTGACGGCGAGTTCGCCATCGTGCCACGCGAGCATCACGTCCGCGCGCGTCCCGTCCACAGTCACGGGAAAAGCCTGCCGGCGCTCGCCCACGAGTTGGAAACCGTCGTTCGCATCCCAGGGCGAGCCATGGCCCGATCGAGACGCGTGTGCCCCGGCGAGTTCCCCGAGTTCGTCTTCGACCAGGCGGAGTGCACCCAGCGCCACGGCCCAATCGGACGGGGCACGCTCGACGGCGCCCAGCCCTTCGAGATTACGGTCGATGAAGCTCGTATCGAAGCGCCCGGACCGGAATTCCGGCGCATCGCAGAGGGCGCGCAAAAAGGCCGTATTGGTCTTCGGGCCGGCGACGAATGTCGTGCCCAGCGCCGCCGACAGGCGATCGAGCGCGGTGTCGCGATCGGGCCCGTGGCCGATGACCTTTGCGATCATCGGGTCGTAGAACGGCGTCACCTCGTCGCCCGAGCGCACGCCGGTGTCGATGCGGATTCCGGGACCTTCAGGAAAGCGCAGGGCCCACAGCTTGCCCGTGGAGGGGAGGAAGCCGCGCTCCGGATCCTCGGCATATAGCCGCGCTTCGACGGCATGGCCGTCGATTCGGAGGTCGTCCTGCGTGAAGGGGAGCGGCTCGCCTGATGCGACGCGGAGTTGCAGCTCGACGAGATCGAGCCCCGTGATGCCCTCCGTCACGGGGTGCTCGACCTGGAGACGCGTGTTCATCTCCATGAAGAAGAACCGGTCGGGCCTCAGACCGTGGCGGGCGTCGGCGATGAACTCGACCGTGCCGGCGCCGACATAGCCGACCGCCCGTGCCGCCTCGACCGCCGCCTTGCCCATTACGTCCCGCATCTCGGGCGTCATGCCGGGCGCGGGCGCCTCCTCGATGACCTTCTGGTGCCGGCGCTGCAGGGAGCAATCGCGCTCGAACAGGTGGACGACATTGCCGTGGCCGTCGGCGAAGACCTGCACCTCGATATGCCGGGGCGCGAGGACGTATTTCTCGACGAGGACGCGCGGATCGCCGAAGGCGCCCGCAGCCTCGCGCTGAGCGCTTTCCAGAGCCGCCTCAAATTCGAGTTGCTTGTCGACCCGGCGCATGCCCTTGCCGCCGCCGCCGGCGACCGCCTTGATG
>CAXUKK010000167.1:0-6969 GCA_964251455.1 uncultured Enterovirga sp. | reverse complement strand
GGCCGGGACGCTCGCCCTGATGTGGGCGGCCGGATACAGCCTCAACAATCTGTCCCTGATGGCGATCATCATCGCCGTGACCTTCGTGGTCGACGATGCAATCGTGATGCTCGAGAACATCGTGCGTCACGTGGAGGCTGGCGAGCGGCCGATGGAAGCTGCCTACAAGGGCGCGGCCGAGATCGGTTTCACCATCGTGTCGATCTCGATCTCGCTGATCGCCGTCTTCATCCCGCTTCTCTTCATGGGCGGGATCATCGGCCGGCTCTTCCGGGAATTCGCCGTGACGGTCGCCATGATGGTCGCGGTGTCGGCGGTCGTCGCGCTGACGCTGACGCCCATGATGGCCTCGCGCCTCCTGAAGGCCAAGGAGGACGAGACTCACGGCCGCCTTTACGTCTGGCTCGAACGGCAATTCGGCGCCCTGGAACGCGCCTACGAGCGGAGCCTCGGCGTGGCTCTCAGGTATCGCTTCATCACGCTGCTCGTGTTTTTCGGCACGCTGGCAGCCACGGCCGGGCTTTTCATCGCGATCCCGAAGGGGTTCTTCCCGCAGCAGGATACGGGGCTCCTGATCGGCAATGCCGAGGCGGCGCAGGACGTCTCGTTCGCCGAGATGACGCGGCGTCAGGAAGCCGTGCTCGAAATCTTCTCACGCGATCCGGCGGTCGCGGCCTATTCGGCCCAGATCGGCGGAAACAACGCCGGGAACGTCGGGCGCATCTTCGTGACGCTCAAGCCGCAAGGGGAGCGGAATGTCACGGTCTATCAGGTCATCGAGCGGCTGCGGCCGCAGCTCGACAGGATCGCGGGCATCCGCGTGTTCCTGCAGGCCGCGCAAGACATCAATGTCGGCGGCCGTGCCTCGCGCACGCAATTCCAGTACACGCTGCAGGACGCCGATACGGAAACGCTGACGGAGTGGTCGCCACGGGTGCTGGAGGCGATGCGCCGCCTGCCGGGGCTGCGCGACGTGGCGAGCGATCAGCAGAATGCCGGGGGCGTACTGCGGCTCACCATCGACCGTGACCAGGCTGCCCGCTACGGAATCACGCCGCAACAGATCGACGAGACACTCTACAACGCCTTCGGACAGCGCCAGGCGGCCCAGATCTTCACGCAGATCGACACCTACCGAGTCGTGCTGGAGATCCTGCCGGACCTGCAGGGCCAGACCGAGACGCTGCAGCGCCTCTATCTCAAGTCGCCGACGACCGGGCAGCAGGTGCCGCTCGCCGCCCTGGCAAGCTGGACGACGCGCGGGGTCGTCCCGCTCTCGATCTCGCACCAGGGTCAGTTTCCGGCCGTGACCATCTCCTTCAACTTGGCGCCGGGGGTCTCGCTCGGGCAGGCGACGGAGGCGATCCAAGCGGCCGAGCGCGAACTTCGGCTGCCGCCCTCGATGCAGGGGCAGTTCCAGGGCAATGCGCAGGAATTTCAGAAGTCGCTCGCGACCATTCCGCTGCTGGTCCTGGCGGCGCTCATCGCCGTCTACCTCATCCTCGGCATCCTCTACGAAAGCCTGGTCCACCCTCTCACCATCCTGTCCACGCTGCCGTCGGCCGGGCTAGGCGCGCTGATCGCCTTGTGGGGCGGCGGGTTCGACTTCAGCCTGATCGCGCTCATCGGCGTGATCCTGCTGATCGGCATCGTGAAGAAAAACGGGATCATGCTCGTCGACTTCGCGATCGGGGCGGAGCGCGACGAACACCTGTCGGCCGAGGAAGCGATCCGGCGCGCGGCGGTTCTGCGTTTCCGACCGATCATGATGACGACGCTGGCCGCGATCTTCGGCGGCATCCCGCTGATGATCGGCTTCGGGGCGGGCGCCGAACTCCGCCAGCCGCTCGGCTACGCGATGGTGGGGGGCCTCATCGTCAGCCAGGCGCTTACGCTCTACACGACGCCGGTCGTCTACATCTATCTCGACCGGCTTTCCGGGACGCTGAGAAACCTTTTCCGCGGCCGGAAGGCGGTCGACGCACCCGAGAGGCGGAACGAGCCCGTACCGGCGCCGGCTGAATAGGGGTCAGCTCCGCAGGGCGGCGAGACGGGTCTGCCGCTCCCACCAGAGGAGATAGAGCCCGGACGCGACCACGATCGCGGCGCCGACCAGCGTCCAGCCATCGGGGAGGTCGCCGAAGACGAAGTAGCCCAGGATCCCCATCCACAGAAGCTGGGTGTAGATGAAGGGCGACAGGATCGGAGCTGGCGCACGGGCATGCGCCAGCACGAGCAGCCAGTGTCCGGCTGCCGCGAAGATGCCGATCCCTATCATCAGCACCCAGTGGAGCGCGCTCGGCGGGTTGCTCCAGACGAAGGGCAGGATGGGCGTCATGATCATCACGCCGACGAGGCCCGAATAGAAGACCGTCGTCGCCGTTCGGTCATGCCTCGCGAGGGTGCGGGTCACCAGCGCATAGAAAGCGTAGAGGATCGTGCTGCCGACGGTGAGGAACGCAGCAGGGTGAAGGTCTCCCGAGAACGGTCGTACGACGACGAGCACGCCGAAGAACCCGGTGGCGATTGCGGCGAGACGCCGAGGCCCGGCCCACTCGCCCAGGAACGGCCCGGCCAGCAGCGCGACGAGCAGCGGCATGGCGAACTGGATCGACATGGATGTCGTCAGCGGGAGATAGCGCAGCGCGAAGAAGTTGAGGACCGTGCAGCCGACGAGGATCGTCGAGCGCAGGATCTGCAGCCCGAGCCGGTTGCTGCGGGTGATGCCGGGCGTCGTGACCGGGTTCAGGAAGGCCGAGACCACGATGACGTTGAACGCGTAGCGCGCCCAGGCCGTCATCATCGGGTCGAGCGTCTGGTTCAGCCATTTGGCGCTCGCGTCGCAGAGCGCGAAACAGACCACGCCGGCGCACATCAGGCCGATCCCGGCGGACCGGGACTCGACGGGAAATGCCGGACGGGCGGAGCCGCCCTCCTTCATGCCCGCTGCCGCCGCCCGCAGGCAGCGGCGGTCCGTCCGCTCACGCGTGTCCGGCCGGCGCGATCGCCGAGGCCTCCACGATCGAGATGGTCGCGATGGCCGTCGCGGTCGGGATTTCCTCATTGCCCATGACGCAGACCACGTCCGCCGCCACGATCGAGGCCAGCCGTCCTGCCCGCACGACGCGGGCGCGGCAGATCAGGCGCTCGCCACGTGCCGGCCCGAAGAGGTTCAGGCGGTAATCGGTCGCGAGGCAGACCTCGCCGTCGCCGAGCCGCGTCGCGGCCGCGATCCGGGCGCCCTGCTCGACCAGGATGGCCGTGACCTCCTCGTGGAAGCAGCCTTCCGTCTCCTCGATCAGCTCCGGCCGGCAACCGACCGAGACCGTCGCGCCACCCGGCTCCAGCGTCGAGATGTCGGCGCCCATGAGCTGCATCATGGCCTCGCCCGCCGCCCGTTCCCGGATGGTGCGTGCACGGCGCTGGAAGGGCGTGGGTTCATTCATGAATGCGAGTCTTAGCGGGCCCGATGAGGCCGGCAAGCGTGTCGCGATCCGGCCGGCATTGACGCGCAGGCGCCGCTCGGCCGACCATTGTCGTGCTGGCAGAGGGATTTGCGCCGGGACGATGCGCGACAGGGTGCGGTTCTATCTCGGACAGGAGCGCATCGAAATTGCCTCCTGTGACCCGACGGCAACGCTGCTGGACTGGCTCCGGCTCGACCGCGGCCTGACCGGCACCAAGGAGGGTTGCGCGGAGGGCGATTGCGGCGCCTGCACGGTCGCGATCGGCCGGCCCGACGGCGACCGGGTCCGCTACGAAGCCGTCACGTCCTGCATCAGGTTCCTGCCGACGCTGGACGGCTGCCAGGTGCTCACGGTCGAGCACATGGCGCGGGATGGCGCCCTCCATCCGGTCCAGGCCGCGCTCGTCGCCCATCACGGGTCGCAATGCGGGTTCTGCACGCCCGGCTTCGTCATGTCGCTCTTCTGCCTGGCGGAGGCCGAGCGGCAGCCGACGGCCGCCCGGATCGACGACGCCATCGCGGGCAATCTCTGCCGCTGCACCGGGTACCGGCCGATCGTCGACGCGGCCCGGGAGGCCTGCGCCTCGGGGCCGCCGCCTCCGGACGCCGCTTTCGCCGGCAAGCTCGCGGCGCTCGACGACGGGGACGTGGTGGCCGTCGGCGATGGCACCCGCCGCTTCTTCGCGCCGGCGACGGTCGCGCAGCTTCAGTCGCTTCTGGCCGAGCATCCCGACGCCGTGCTGGTCGCCGGCGCGACCGATGTCGGGCTGGGGGTGACGAAGGAGATGCGTCGGCCGGATCCGGTGGTCTATCTCGGCCGGGTCCGGGAGCTTCGGGCGGTGGTGGACAGCCCGGAGGCGCTTGAAATCGGAGCGGCCGTCACGCTTTCCAGCGCTTGGGAGCGGTTTGGCGCGATTCACCCTCATCTGGCGGAGCTGCTTCGGCGGTTTGGCGGCGAGCAGGTGCGCAATGCCGGCACGATCGGCGGCAACATCGCCAACGGTTCGCCCATCGGCGACCTGCCGCCGGCCCTGATCGCGCTCGGCGCCACGCTCGTCCTCCACGGCCCCGACGGCCGGCGCGCGATGCCGCTCGAGAGCTTCTTCCTCGCCTACCGGCAGCAGGACCGCCGGCCGGGCGAGTTCGTCGAAACGATCATCGTGCCGAAGCTCGGGCCGGCCCACAGCCTCCACGTCTCCAAGGTGTCGAAGCGCTTCGACGAGGACATCTCCGCCCTCTGCGGCGCCTTCCGGCTCACGCGCGACCCAGCCGGCATCGTCACCGAGGCGAGGCTGGCCTTCGGCGGCATGGCCGCGATCCCGAAGCGCGCCGCCACGGCCGAGGCCGCCCTCCTCGGACATCCGTTCGACGAGGCGGCGGCAGACAGGGCAGTCGCCGCTCTCACGCGGGATTTCACGCCCTTGGACGATTGGCGCGCCAGCGCCCGCTACCGCCTTCTGGTCGCCGGCAACCTCCTCCGCCGCTTCGCGATCGAGGACGGCGAGGGTAGGACGGAGACCCGCGTCGCCGGGCTGCTGCGCTCGCGTCCCGCCGAGCAGCCCCATGCTTGAGCGTTCCCCTGCCCTGAACGTCGCAGGCGACATGGGAACGCCGCAGCGTCACGATTCCGCGCACAAGCATGTCGAGGGCAACGCGCCGTACATCGATGACATCGTCGCGCCGGCCGGCCTGCTGCACGCCTATCTCGGGCTGTCGGAGCGCGCCCATGCGGGCGTCGCCTCGATGAACCTGGAGCCCGTCCGGACAGCCCCGGGCGTCGTCGCGGTGCTGACGGCCGCCGATATCCCGGGCGCGAACGACGTCACGCCCGTGACCGGCTTCCACGACGAACCGCTCTTCGCGACCGACAGGGTGACCTGCCACGGCCAGCCGCTCTTCGCGGTCGTCGCGACGACCCGGGACGCGGCACGCCGGGCCGCGAAGCTCGCCGGCATCATCTATGTCGATCTTCCGCCGGTCCTCGACATCCAAACCGCCCGCATATCGGGGACCGGGTTCGTCGCGCCCGGCATGACCCTGGCGCGCGGCGACGCGGAGGCGGCGCTGGCATCCGCGCCGCACCGAATCCAGGGCCGTGTCACGATGGGCGGCCAGGACCATTTCTACCTCGAGACGCATGTCGCGCTCGCGATCCCGGGCGAAGACGGGGACGTGACGGTCCATTCCTCCACCCAGCACCCGACGGAGGTGCAGCACATGGTGGCGCATGTGCTGGGCGTGCCGTTCAATGCCGTGACCGTGGAGGTGCGCCGCATGGGCGGCGGCTTCGGCGGCAAGGAAACGCAGGGCAATCTTTTCGCAGCCGTGGCCGCGCTCGCGGCGACCCGGCTACGGCGTCCCGTGAAGATCAGGCCGGACCGCGACGACGACATGATCGCGACCGGCAAACGGCACGATTTCGTGGTCGATTACGAGATCGGCCACGATGCCGAAGGCCGGATACTGGCCGTGAACGCGGCCTATGCGGCGCGATGCGGCCACACGGTCGACCTCTCGGCCGCGATCACCGACCGCGCGCTCTTCCACGCCGACAATTGCTACTTCTACCCGGCCGTTCGGGTGACGTCGGAGCCGTGGCGGACGCACACGGTCTCGAACACGGCCTTCCGGGGCTTTGGAGGGCCCCAAGGCATGGTCGGGGCCGAGCGCTTCATCGAAGAGGTGGCCTTCGCGACCGGCCGCGACCCGCTCGACATCCGCATGATCAATTTCTACGGCGAGGGCGACCGGGCGGTCACGCCCTACCACCAGGTCGTCGAGGACAACGTCGCGCCCGCTCTCGTCGCCGAGCTCGAGCGCCGCTCGGCGTATCGCGCGCGGCGCGACGCCATCCGGGCCGCCAACGCGGCGAGCCGGATCGTGAAGCGCGGGATCGCGTTGACGCCCGTGAAGTTCGGCATCTCTTTCACGGCGACGCAGTACAATCAGGCCGGCGCCCTCGTGCATGTCTACACGGACGGCTCCATCCACCTGAACCACGGTGGCACCGAGATGGGGCAGGGCCTCTACACCAAGGTCGCCCAGGTCGTCGCGCGTGCCTTCCAGGTGGACCTCGACGCTGTGAAGGTCACAGCGACGAGCACGGGCAAGGTGCCCAACACCTCCGCGACCGCGGCCTCGTCGGGGTCGGACCTCAACGGCATGGCGGCGCTCGATGCCTGCGAGACGATCAAGGCGAGACTGGTCGACTTCGCGGCCGACCGCTGGGGCGTCGCGTCGGAAGCGGTCGCGTTCCTGCCCGGTCGCGTCCGGATCGGCGCGGAGGAGGTGCCGTTCCCGGATCTCGTCTGCGCGGCCTACAACGCCCGCGTGCAACTCTCCGCAACGGGCTTCTACAAGACGCCCAAGATCCACTGGGACCGGATGAGCGGGCGCGGGCACCCGTTCTACTACTTCTCGTACGGGGCGGCCTGCTCCGAGGTCGCGATCGACACGGTGACGGGCGAGTACAAGGTCGAGCGGGTCGACATCCTGCACGATGT
>CAXUKK010000166.1:0-6978 GCA_964251455.1 uncultured Enterovirga sp. | reverse complement strand
CCGACCTTCGTACCTGGCGGCCTGACCGGCGTTCTGCTCGCCGTGCCGCCGGCCGACTTCGTCCTGCACAACAGCCTGTTCCTCGTCGCGCACTTCCACAACGTCATCATCGGCGGCGTGGTGTTCGGCCTCCTGGCCGGCGTGCAGTACTGGTTCCCGAAAGCCTTCGGCTACCGGCTCGACCCGTTCTGGGGGAAGGTCAGCTTCTGGTGCTGGCTGGTCGGCTTCTGGACGGTGTTCGGGCCGATCTACATGCTCGGCCTCATGGGCGTGACGCGCCGCACCCAGCACTTTGATGACGTCAGCCTGCAGCCGTACCTCGCGGTGGCGGCCGTCGGCGCCTTCATCATCCTGTGCGGGATCGCGTCCTTCGTGATCCAGCTCGTCGTGAGCTTCTTCCGCCGTGAAGCTCTGCGCGACCACACGGGCGATCCCTGGGGTGGCCGGACTCTCGAATGGTCCACCTCCTCGCCGCCGCCGCCCTACAACTTCGCATTCACCCCCGTCGTGCACGACCTCGACGGATGGGCGGACATGAAGAAGCGCGGCTACGACCGGCCGATCGAAGGTTTCAAGCCGATCCACATGCCCCGCAACACCGCTGCCGGCGTGGTGCTGTCCGGGCTCAGCACCGTGCTCGGCTTTGCCCTCATCTGGTACATTTGGTGGCTCGCGGCGCTGTCCTTCGTCGCCCTGCTCGCGACAGCGATCTACCACACGTTCAACTACAACCGGGACACGTCGATCCCGGCCGACGACGTCGCCAGGCTTGAGGGCCTGAGGACGGCGCAACTCGCCGCCGCTGGAGCCTGATCCGATGCACGAGACCACGGCCCCACCCGGCGCGGCCGCGCCCGTCTTCTACGAGCGGGAGGAACACGGCCACGCCGACGGCGGCACGCTGATCGGCTTCTGGCTGTATCTGATGAGCGACTGCCTGATCTTCGCAGTCCTCTTCGCCTGTTATGGCGTGCTCGGCCGCAACTACGCGGCTGGTCCGTCGGGCGCCGACCTGTTCGATCTGAAGCTCGTGGCCCTCAACACGAGCCTCCTTCTCCTGTCGTCCATCACCTATGGCTTCGCCATGCTGGAGATGAACCGGCAGAAGGTGGGCGCGGTTCTCGGCTGGCTCGCCGTCACGGGGCTGTTCGGGGCGGCCTTCCTGGGCGTCGAGATCTACGAGTTCGCGCATCTTTTCCACGAGGGCGCGACGCCCCAGCGCAGCGCCTTCCTGTCGTCCTTCTTCGCCCTCGTCGGGACGCACGGCCTGCATGTCAGCTTCGGCGTCATCTGGCTCGTGACGCTCATGGTCCAGGTGCGTCGCTACGGCCTGATCGCCGACAATCAGCGCCGGCTGATGTGCCTGTCGATGTTCTGGCACTTCCTCGACGTCATCTGGATCGGCGTCTTCACCTTCGTCTACCTGATGGGATCCATGCGATGAGCGCATCTGCAGGTGGCACCGCTCACGAGATTCCCGGAGGCGACCACGCGGGCCGCAACACGACCCAGACGGAGCCGCATCACGAAGGCGCGCACGGGACCTTCAAGGGCTACCTGACCGGCTTTGTGCTGGCGGTCGTCCTGACGGCCATCCCGTTCTGGCTCGTCATGGGCAACGTCCTCGGCGATACGCTCAGGACAAGCATCGTGATCATGGCCTTCGCGGCCGTGCAGATCGTGGTCCACATGATCTACTTCCTGCACATGAACACGAAGTCGGAAGGCGGCTGGACCTTCCTCGCCCTCGCGTTCACTCTCACGTTGGTCGTCATCACGCTGACCGGGTCGATCTGGGTCATGTATCACATGGACCAGAACATGATGCCGATGACGCCGCACGAGGCCCTGACCCGGCCTTGACCGGACGGCGCCTCGCGGCGCTCGTCCTGTTCGACCTGGTCGCTATCCTGATGGTAGCCGGGTTGGTTTCGCTGGCTGCCTGGCAGGTCGATCGCCGTGCCTGGAAGCTCGACCTGATCGCACGCGTCGAGGCGCGGGTTCATGCGCCACCGACCGAAGCGCCCGGCCCGGACCGCTGGGCCGGGATTTCGGCCGGGGAAGACGAGTACCGGCGCGTGACCGTCACGGGTGCGTGGCGTCATGATCGATCGGCTTTCGTACAGGCCGTGACCGAACTCGGGGGCGGCTACTGGGTGCTCACGCCCCTTGTGCGCGACGACGGCACGACGGTCCTTGTCAATCGCGGATTCGTGCCGGCCGAAAGGCGTGACTCTTCCTCATGGCGGACACTCGGCAAGGCGAGCGTCACGGTCACGGGATTGCTCCGCATCTCGGAGCCGGGCGGCGGTTTTCTGCGCTCCAACGATCCGGCCGCTGGCCGTTGGTACTCACGCGACGTGGCTGCGATCGCGGCCTCGCGAGGGCTGACGGCGGCGGCTCCCTATTTCATCGACGCGGAGCGCCTGCCCGGCGAACAGGGCCTGCCCGTCGCGGGTCTGACTGTGCTTGCCTTCACGAACAACCACCTTGTCTACGCCATAACATGGGGCGTGCTTGCCGTGATGGTGGCGGCGGCCGGATTGTTCGTCACCGTCGAGCTCGTGCGGCCCGGGCGCCTTCACCCCCGCATTCTTCGATCATAGTCGGATGTGCGCACTGAGAGTGCGACCCTGCTCATGCTCCCCGGCCCGCAGCTTGCGACCATCACGCTGGAGCAGACACGAACGTTGCCCCTCTTATCGTCGCTCATCATGCTCCGACGGCGCCGTCCCGCTTGGGCGAGCTACAACCGGGCTGGCGAAACTGCCGCCCCACCGATGAGAATCGAGCAGCGCTCCCACGAAGGCTTCGCAGGCCGGCTCGAGCGCTCCTGCGTTTGAAACCGTGTGATCGATCAGTGCGGGGGACAGGTGGGACGAGCGTCTTAGGCGATCCCCCGCCTCGCCGTCCGTAACCCTCCCTCGCGCGGCTAAGCGCATGGCCAGGATTTCCGAGGGGGCTGTCACCTCGATGACGAACACGTTCGCGTAACGCTCCCGCAGTTCGTGCACCACGGTGCGGGACACGTTGCAGACGACTGAACAAGAGGCAGCAAGCCCCACTTCCACGGTCGCCGGTATGCCGTAGCTGAGTCCGTGCGCGGTCCAGGAGGACGCAAAGGCGCCCTCTGCGGACATGGCAGCGAATTGCGAAGGGCTGACCGGGATATTGTCTTCCGCGTCGGACGGCGGACGCGTCACGAACCGACGTGGGAATGCGAAGCGGGGGTCACCCGCGAGGCGTTCCCGTGCATGCCGGATCAGGCTGTCCTTGCCGGCTCCGCTCGGCCCGACGACGAGGACGAGGCATCCCGGCAGGGAGTGACGGGATTCGCCCATCACGCGATCCGGATCCCGCCCCGATAGGTCTCGCGGGCGACCGGCGAGCCGCCGGCTTCCGCAACCCGTACCAGGTCGCCGCGGCGGCCAATCGCGATCTCGCCCCGGTCATCGAGCCCTGTCGCGCGCGCCGGATTCAGGCTCACGGTACGGATCGCTTGGGGCAACGTGATCGCCGGGACGCGGCCGGGCAGTTCGAACGCGGCCATCAACAGGCTCGCCGGCACATAGTCGGACGAGAGGATGTCCAGAAGCCCTGCGCGGGCGAGGTCCTCGGCCGCGACGTTGCCTGAATGCGAGCCGCCCCGAATGACGTTGGGGCTCCCCATCATGATCTGCACACCAGCGGCACGGGATGCCTCGGCGGCGGAAGTCGTGGTCGGGAACTCGGCGATCGCGATGCCCGACCGCACCGATTCCGCGACATGCTCCGGCGTCGCGTCGTCATGGCTCGCGAGCGCGATCTCGTCCTTCATTGCGCGGTCCACGAGCCAGGCGCGGTTCGGACCCGCGTAGCGGGCGTGGGTCGCGAGCTTTTGCTCGATGAAGATGTCGAGTTCGGCTGGCGAGAACGGCGTCTTGCGCGTGTAGAAGGCTTTCCAGGTCTCGATGCTGGTGAACTGCCGCTGCCCGGGCGTGTGATCCATGAGGGAGATGAGGCGCGCCTGAAAGCGCCGAAGATAGCTATCCGCCTGCTCGACGACGTTCGGCGAGGAAATCTCGCAGCGAAGATGGGTCAGGTGCTCCGCCCGCAGAAGGTTTGACCGGCGGGCGACGTCGATCGCCTCCGCGAGGATCATCAGATCCTCGCCGATCTGAGCCGAGTCAGCATCCGATCCAACCCGGAGCGAGTCGAACACCGTCGTGATCCCAGAGGCGGCGATCTGGGCGTCGTAGGCCAGGACCGCCCCGACGGGGTTCCAACGCACGGCTGGTCGCGGTGCGTAGTGGCTCTCGAGATTGTCCGTGTGGAGTTCGACCAGCCCCGGAATGACCGTGTCGCCAGCGCAGTCGGTCCCGCGCTCGGGTGCGTTGCCCTCGCCGAACTCTGCGATGAGTCCGCTCTCGACCGCGACCCAGCCGCGCTCGATCACATCATCGGCCAGAACGAGACGGGCATTGGTGAGGAGGAGCGTATCGGGCAAGGCGGCTCTCGGATCAGGCTGCAACGGCGGGCGCGCCGGCAAAGCGGGTTACGTCGACGACGCGGTCGGCGAGCCGGGTTCGGATCTCATCGTCGTGGAAGATGCCGAGCACGGCGGCGCCGGCCTGCTTCTTCTCGAGCACGAGCTCGGCCACGACATCACGGTTGGCGGCGTCGAGCGAGGCCGTAGGCTCGTCCAGCAGAAGGATCTGACGCGATGACGCGAAACCTCGCGCGATGTTGACCCGCGCCTGCTCGCCGCCGGAAAAGGTCGCGGGCGGCAGGCTCCAGAGCCGCTCGGGAAGGTTCAGGCGGGCCAGGAGGGCCCCGGCCCGGTCAAGGGCGGCCTCGCGCGAAGCCCCGTCAGCGACAAGCGGTTCGGCCACGATGTCGAGTGTCGAGACGCGTGGGATCACGCGAAGAAACTGGCTGACGTAGGACATGCTGCGCCGACGGAGCGCCAGGATTTGCCTTGGTTCGGCCTGAACGATGTCGACCGTCTCACCCCCGCTCCGGATCAGGATGGATCCGGCATCCGCCCGGTAGTTGCCGTAGATCATGCGGAGGATGGAGGACTTGCCGATGCCCGAGGGCCCTCCGAGCACGACGCATTCACCCGAGCAAACGTCGAGGGAGACGCCGTTCAGAACCTGCAGGCGTGCGCCTCCGCGCAGGTGGAAGACGAAGGTCTTCCCGAGCCCTGCGACCTGAATTGCGGGAGGGTTCATGCCGCGAGCACCGATGCGACGAGGAGCTGCGTGTAAGGCGCGGCCGGGTCGTCGAGCACCCGGTCGGTGACGCCGGTCTCGATCACACGCCCGCCTTTCATCACCATCACCCGGTGTGACAGGAGCCGCGCGACGGCGAGGTCGTGCGTGACGATGACAACGGCGAGTCCGAGATCGGCAACGAGTTGGCGGACGAGATCGAGCAGGCGCGCCTGGACCGAGACATCGAGACCGGAGGTCGGCTCGTCCATGAAGACAAGCCGGGGCCGGGTCACGAGGTTGCGGGCGATCTGCAGCCTCTGCCGCATGCCGCCGGAAAAGGCGCGCGGGTCGTCGTCGATCCGGCCCGGGTCGATCTCGACGCGCTCAAGCCAGGAGGCGGCCTCTTCGCGGATCCGGCCGTAATGGCGCGCACCCACTGCCATCAGCCGCTCCCCGACATTTGCTCCCGCCGAGACGTTCATGCGCAGCCCATCGCGGGCATCCTGCCGCACGAAGCCCCAGTCAGTGCGGTTCAGCAGCCGGCGCTCGGCTTCCGTCAGGGTCGCGAGATCGCGCATCACGCCGTCGCGCATGCGGTAGGAGATCGTGCCGGCACTCGGTGCGAGCTCGGTCGCGAGGAGCGACAGCAGCGTCGACTTTCCCGAGCCGGATTCGCCGACGATCGCCAGCACCTCGCCTTCGTAGAGATCGAACGACACGTCACGGCAGCCAACGCGCGTGCCGTACAGCTTCGTCAATCCGCGCGCTTCGAGGAGAGGCTCGTCGCTCATGCCGCTTGCTCCCGCCTGAAGGGTGGATCGAGGCGGAAGCTGTAGCCGTAGCGCTCGAATCCGAGGGATTCGTAGAAGGCGTGGGCGTCCGTCGACTTCACGTTCGACGAAAGCGCGACCTTGTAGCAGCCGCGATCCTCAGCGACCCGGAAGGCTTGGCGCATCATCTCCCGTCCCACGCCGCGTCCCTGAACCCGCTCTGACACGACGACGCTCTCGACGAGACCGGCCGGCATGCCCCAATGCGCGATGTTGTCGAGTAGGAGGAGGCAGAAGGTGCCGACGACTTGGCCCTCCTCCTCCGCCACATAGAGCGCGTAATCCGGATAGCCGCCGAAACGGTCGAAGATCCGCTCCGCCTCGGAGAGCGGAGCCACGTGGCCGTCGTTGAAGTCGGGCTGCGCATAGAGCGCCAGCACGGCGGGGAGATCGGCCCGCGTGGCAGGCCGGATCTGGAGGTCAGGCATCAGCCGCTCCTCCGCTGATCTCGCGTGGTGCCTCTCCGGCCATGGCGCCGCGATGGCCGGCGTCCCGTCGCTCCTCGCAGAAGTCCGTGTCTGAGCAGACGAACATGCGTCCGCCGCGATCATCTAGCACGACTTCATCGAGATAGACGCCCGTGGCCGCACAGAGCGCGCACGGCTCCGAGAAGTGCTGCACCTCGAAGGGATGGTCCTCGAAATCGAGGCTGCGCACGGCCGTGTAGGGAGGCACCGCATAGACGCGCTTTTCGCGTCCCGCTCCGAAGAGCTGCAGCGCCGGGCACATGTCCATTTTCGGATTGTCGAATTTCGGGATCGGCGACGGGTCCATCACGTAGCGGCCGGCGACTTCCGCCGGATAGGCGTAGGTCGTCGCGATATGCCCGTGGCGGGCGATGTCTTCGTAGAGCTTCACGTGCATGAGGCCGTAATCGGCGAGCGCGTGGAGCTGGCGGGTCTCCGTTTCCCTCGGCTCCAGAAAACGCAACGGCTCCGGGATCGGCACCTGGT
>CAXUKK010000165.1:4342-6979 GCA_964251455.1 uncultured Enterovirga sp. | reverse complement strand
CGTGTCTCCTGTGATTGGGAATTGTCGAGAAAGAAACCGGGTGACCCCTTATTGGGCGCCCCAGAGCTCTCGGTATTGGGCCTCTTCCTGAGTGCTTCTCCGGTCGTGAAGCTCGTCATGATGGGCCTGCTCGCCGCCTCCGTGTGGTGCTGGGCCATCATCATCGACAAGACGCTGCTCCTGCGTCGCACGCGCCTCGAAATGGATAAGTTCGAGGATGTGTTCTGGTCCGGACAATCGCTGGACGAGCTGTATCGCACGCTGAAGGACAAGCCCGGGACCGGTCTGCCCGCGATCTTCGTCGCCGCCATGCGCGAGTGGAAGCGCAGCTTCGAGGGCACCGGCCGCCAGGTGCAGAGCCTCTCCGCCCGCATCGACAAGGTGCTCGACGTGACGATCCAGCGCGAGGTCGAGCGGCTCGATTCGCGGCTCGTCTTCCTGGCCTCCATCGGTTCGGCCGGTCCCTATATCGGCCTGTTCGGCACGGTGTGGGGCATCATGACCGCGTTCACGTCGATCGCGGCCTCTAAGAATACGAGCCTCGCGGTCGTGGCGCCCGGCATCGCCGAGGCGCTGTTCGCGACGGCCATCGGCCTGTTCGCCGCAATCCCGGCCGTGCTCGCCTACAACAAGCTGCAGGCGCAGGTCGGCAAGGCGCAGGGCCGCCTCGAAGGGTTCGCGGACGAATTCTCGGCGATCCTGTCGCGGCAGATCGACGAGCGCATGGCGCTGGCGGCCTAGAGCAGACCCATGGGAGCGATGACCGGAGCCGCGGGCGGAAGCCGCCGCCGCAGGCGCGTACGGCGCGGCGGCGCCATCAACGAGATCAACATGACGCCGTTCATCGACGTCATGCTGGTGCTCCTCATCATCTTCATGGTCGCGGCGCCGCTGATGACCGTCGGCGTGCCACTCGACCTGCCGCAGACCAAGGCGGCTCAGTTGAACGTCGACCAGAAGCCGATCACCCTCTCGATCCGCCAGACCGGGCAGGTCTACCTTGCCGAGGCGGAGCTGAAGGACGACGAGATCGTGTCCCGCATCGGACAGGTGGCGAAGAACGGCCAGGAAGAGCGCGTCTTCGTGCGGGGCGACAAGAAGGTCGATTACGGCCGGGTCGCGCAGGTGATGTCCATCGTGACCTCCGGCGGCTTCAAGCGCGTCGCGCTCGTGACCGAGCCCGAGCGCAGGTAGGCACAGGCCCCGTCCGGTGCGTATCCCCTTCAACCGTACCGAGCCCGGCGCCTGGCTGTCGGGCGTCGCGCATGGCGCGATCCTGCTCGCGGCCGTCTTCGGCCTGTCTTCCGCCAAGCTCCCGGATGCGGATGAGGGGATCGCGGTCGAGGTCATCACCGAGAGCCAGCTCTCGGAGATGACCAAGGGCGAGCGGCAGGCCGCGAAGCCGCTGCCGGATCCGAAGCCGCGGGCCGATCGCGTCGCGGAGACCCGCGTCGAACGCGATCCCGGCGAGGCGAAGGTCGATACGCCGGCGCCGCCGAAGCGGCCGGCGGACGTGAAGGTCGCCGAAGAAGAGGCGGAGGCGGCTGCGGCCGCGCCGCCTCCGCCGCCGGCTCCCAAGCGGCTGGCCGAGGCGAAGCCTGAACCCGCGCCCGCTCCGCCCGCGCGCCCCGAGCCGCCGAAGCCCGATCCCAAGGTCGAAGCCCAGAAGGCTGCGGACGTGAAGGCCGCTGCCGCCAAGGCGGAGGCGAAGGCCGTCGAGGCCGAGAAGCTCGTCGAGCGCCAGGAGGCGGAGGCGCTGGAGAAGGCGCGCGTCGAGGCCGCAAAGGCCAAGGCACAGGCTGACGCGAAGGCGAAGGCCGATGCCGAGCACCGCAAGGAAGTGGCCGACGCGAAGGCCAAGGCGGAAGCGGAATCCAAGGCGAAGGCGGTCGCCGAAGCGAAGTCGAAAGCCGAGCTCGACGCCAAGCTGAAGGCTCTTGCCGAGGCGGAAGCGAAGGCCGAGGCTGAGGCCGAGCGCAAGGAACTCGCGGACGCGAAGGCGAAGGCCGCCGCCGACGCAAAGGCGAAGGCGGTCGCGCAGGCCAAGGCGAAGGCCGATGCCGAAGCGAAGGCTCGCAAGCTGGCCGAGGCCTCCGACAAGTTCAGCCCCGGCGACATTCGCCAGCTCCTCGCGTCAAAGGAGCCATCGCAATCCTCGGGCGCGACCGGGCGAGACATCCAGAAGACGGCATCCCTTGGGACCGCTACGGGCAATTCGCAGCGTCTGAATCCGAGCCAGCGCGACCAGCTGGTCGGGCTCCTGTCCGAGCAGCTGCACCGCTGCTGGCAGGTCCCGATCGCGGCGCAATCGGCCGACAAGCCGCCCGTTCCGACCGTGCGCGTGAAGCTGAACCAGGATGGCTCGCTCGCGGCCGAGCCGGTCGTGACCAACATGTCCGGCGACCAGCTCTTCCGCACGGTAGCCGACAGTGCGACGCGCGCGACACGCCGCTGCGCGCCGCTCAAGATCCCCGCCCAGTTCGTGCCGTTCTACAACGACTGGCGCGATCTCGTGGTCAATTTCGACCCGCGTCAGGTGGGATAGCCCTCTCGCGTCATGGGCCGGGTTCGCCCGGCAGCCCAGCGCGTCAAACCCCCGTGGACTCCATGCCTCCGATCAGCCGCCGATCCTTTCAC
>CAXUKK010000165.1:0-4332 GCA_964251455.1 uncultured Enterovirga sp. | reverse complement strand
CGCCTTCGCGGCCGGCATCGCCGCACCGGCGCTCGTAACGCCGGCTCGCGCGGAGCTCGTCATCGATGTCCGGCGTGGCAACTTCCAGCCGATCCCGATCGCGATCGCGGACTTCTCCGGCGAGGGCGATCTCGGCGGGCGCATCAGTGGGATCATCGCAAACAACCTGACCCGGTCCGGCTATTTCCAGGTGCTGGACAAGGCGAAGTTCCCCGAGCGCCCAGCCTTCGACGCCGCGCCGCAATTCGCGGTCTGGAAGGGGACCGGTGCCCAGGGTCTCGTCACGGGCCGCGTCGTTCGAGATGCTTCGGGACGCGTGAAGGCCGAGTTCCGGCTGTGGGACATCGTTGCCGGCCAGCAGGTGCAGGGCCAGCAATACACGACGGACGCCGCAAGCTGGCGCCGCATCGGCCACATCATCTCGGACTCGGTCTATTCGAAGATCACTGGCGTGGGCGGCTTCTTCGACACGCGCATCGCCTTCGTGGACGAATCCGGCCCGAAGGAGAACCGTCGCAAGCGCCTCGCGGTCATGGACCAGGACGGCGGCAACGTCCGCTACCTGACGCAGGGCGACGCGTCCGTGGTCGCACCCCGGTACTCGCCGGTGACGCAGGACATCGCCTTCATGTCGCAGACCTCCGGGCAGCAGCCGCGGATTCAGGTCATCAACCTCGAGACCGGCACGCGGCAGGTCGTCGGCAACTTTTCCGAGATGAGCGCGAGCCCGCGCTTCGCGCCGGACGGCCGCCGGCTCCTGATCAGCCTGCAGGACGGCGCCAATTCGAACATCTACGCCTACGACCTCGCGTCGAAGCAGACGAACCGCCTCACGAGCACGAACGCGATCGATACGTCCGCCTCCTACTCCGTCGACGGCTCGCAGATCGTGTTCGAGTCCGACCGGGGCGGGAAGCAGCAGATCTACGTGATGGGCACGGACGGCTCGAGCCCGCGCCGCATCTCGTTCGGGCAGGGCGCCTATTCGCAGCCGGCCTGGTCGCCGCGCGGCGACCTCATCGCGTTCACCAAGCAGGGTGCCAGCGGCTTCGCGATCGGCGTCATGAAGCCCGACGGCTCCGGCGAGCGCATCCTGACCGAAGGCTTCCACAACGAGGGACCGTCCTGGGCGCCGAACGGCCAGTACCTCGTGCTTTTCCGCGATCCGGGCGGCCAATCCGGCGGCAAGCTCTACATGATCGACATCACGGGCAAGGTCGAGGTGCCGGTGCCGACGCCTACCTACGCGTCCGACCCGACCTGGTCGCCCCTGCTGAGCGAGGGGCGGTAGAGTTCGGCCGCGCATGCCGCAATTAAGACAGCATTAACCCTGACGAGACCTTTCCGAGGTCGTCGACCGTTCGGGTGCGTCCCGAAACGCTTCGTCAAGGTTGACGGAACCTCTCCTTAATACCTCGCGGCTAGCCCTGGATGCATCCAGGGTTGCGTGAAGGAGTTTTCTCAGATGTCGCTGTCGTCCCTCGCTCGGGGCGCAACCGCCCTCAAGCTTGCCGCTGCATTGGCGGTCACCTTGTCGATTGCCGCCTGCTCGTCCACGCCCGACCAACTCGCCGACGGAGCGGGTGGTGCAGGCGGGGCCGGTGGCGCTGGCGGCCGCGGTGGATTTGGTGCCGGCGGGTCCGCGAGCCCGGGTTCTGCCCAGGACTTCGTCGTCAATGTCGGCGACCGCGTGTTCTTCGAGTCGGATTCGTCTGACCTGACCGCGACCGCGACCGGGACGCTCGATCGTCAGGCGCAGTGGCTGCAGCGCTACGGCCGCAACTCGATCCTCGTCGAAGGCCATGCGGACGAGCGCGGCACGCGCGAATACAATTTCTCGCTCAGCGCCCGCCGCGCCCAGACGGTGCGCGACTATCTCGCCTCGCGCGGCATTCCGGCCTCCCGCCTGCGGACCGTCTCCTACGGCAAGGAGCGTCCGGTCGCGGTCTGCAACGACATCTCCTGCTGGTCGCAGAACCGCCGTTCCGTCACCGTGGTCGGCGGCGCCGGCGAGTCGTAAGAGGGTGTTTCCCCGGCGCGGCTGGACCGCGCCGGTGTTGGGAGGCGCACTTTCTTGCGCCTGAATTTGGCGCTACCCGCGATCCATGCCCGCCGTCGCTTTATGGCGGCGATGCCTTCGAGAGGATCCGACATGGCCCGTTTCGCCGCGCTGGCGCTCAGCGCCGCGCTTTCGATCGTCTGGCTTTCCGGGCCGGCCGCTGCACAGGATGCGGCCGAGCTGGTCGTGCGTCTCAACCGTCTCGAGGGTCAGGTCCGTCAGATGTCGGGCCTGATCGAGCAGCTCGGGTTCGAGAACCGGCAGCAGAAGGAGCAGCTGCGCAAGTTCCAGGAGGATGTCGAGTTCCGGCTCCAGGAACGCTCGGGCGGACGCTCCACGACGCCGGCCACGACCCCGTCATCCCCTCCATCGCAGAGTCCGGCGCAGACGCGCCAGAACCGCCGCAGCGATGCCTTCGATCCGGACGGCGTCTCGGACGCGCCGGGCGCGCCGCGTCAACTGGGCACCGCGAGCGCGACGCCCCCGCTCGCCGAGCCGGCGCCCGCCCGTCGGCGCGGCGCGGATGACAGCTCCTTCAGCGAAGGAGCGCCTGCCGCCGCACCTCTCGACCTCGGCGCGGCAGCCGGGCGACCGGTCGCCGGCATGAACCCGGCTGTCGCGGGCACCAACCCGGCCGCTTCCGTGCCTCGCGCGACCGCGAGCCTGCCCGCTGCCGGTACCGAGGCGCGCTCGGAATACGACGCGGCCCTGTCCTACGTCACGTTGAAGCAATGGGACCAGGCGGAGACGGCGTTCCGCCGCTTCCTTGGCGCCCATGCGCGCGATCGGCTCGCGCCGGACGCGACCTATTGGCTGGGCGAAAGCTACCTCCAGCGCAACAAGCCGCGCGAGGCGGCCGAGCAGTTCCTGAAGATCTCGACCGAGCATGCGCGCTCTACGCGGGCGCCGGATGCCATGCTGAAGCTCGGCATGTCCCTCTCGGCGCTCGGCGCCAAGGATCAGGCCTGCGCGACGCTGGCCGAGGTCGAGCGCAAGTACCCGCAGGCTGCCTCGAGCGTAAAACAGGCGGTCGACCGCGAGCAGAAGCGCGCCCGCTGCGCGGCGTGAGCCTGTCCGGCCGAACCGAGCGCGACGCGCCGCTCGGCGTCGCTGAGTATTCAAACGCCTTCGCGGGACTGGAAGGTGCCGGGGCTGTCCTGGCCGCCGTCTCGGGAGGTCCCGACTCGACGGCGCTGATGGGCGGCCTTGCCGAATGGGCAGCGAGCCGCGAAGGCCCGCGCGTCCTTGTGGCGACGGTCGATCATGGGTTGCGCCAGGAGTCTCATGCCGAGGCGGAAGGCGTCGCGGCCGTGTGCGCGACGATCGGTTTGCCGCACGCGATCCTGACCTGGACCGGGGAGAAGGCAGCCGCGGTGTCGCAGGAGACGGCCAGGCGCGCCCGATACCGCCTGCTCGTGGCACATGCCCACGCGATCGGCGCCATGCATCTCGTGACAGCGCACACGCAGGACGACCAGGCCGAGACGCTCATGCTGCGCCTCGCCGCCGGCTCCGGGCTGACGGGCCTCGCCGGGATGCGGCGCGAGACGAGCCGCGGCGGCGTCCGGCACGTCCGTCCTTTCCTGGACGTTCGCAAGGCTAGGCTCGTCGCGACCTGCCGGGAGCGTGGCTGGAGCTTCGTCGACGATCCCACGAACAGGAACGCCGACTATGCCCGCGTGCGTTGGCGGGAGCGCCTGATGCCGTTGCTCGCGGCAGAAGGCCTCGACGGCGCGCGGCTGGCTCGGCTGGCAGCCCGCCTGGCGCGTGCGGACGAGGCCTTGGACCACGCGGCGCTGGCCGCTCATGCGAAGGTGGTCGACCGGGACGGCGCCGCGATTGACCTGCGGGCACTCGGCGCGGAGCCGTGGGAAATCGCGCTTCGCGTGCTGAAACGGTCCGTGACCGACGTCTGCCCTGGAACAACTGAGAGCGCCGCTGGTGAAGCGCCGCACCTGCGGCTCGATCGGTTGGAAGAGGCGCTCGAAGCGCTCCTCGATGCGGCCGCAGCCGGGATGACGGCCCGGAGAACGCTTGCCGGCTGCCTGCTACACCTCGACCGACGGGGCGTTCTCACCCTGTCGCCGGAGGGGGTGCGGCGTCGCGGCAAACGCGATCCGGTAACCCCGATCGATCTGTCCGCGATGGCTTCACTTGGCAGGGAACCAGAGCGTGCCTAGATTACTCCCCAGAGACGGCTTTGCGCGCTTGCCAACCGTCTCGGGGAACGCCCGCTGAGATGAACCCGAATTTCCGCAACTTCGCCCTCTGGG
>CAXUKK010000164.1:0-7002 GCA_964251455.1 uncultured Enterovirga sp. | reverse complement strand
GCGCGGAACACCGCGAAACCCTCAAGAGCGCGAGCGAGGCGGCGGCGGCCGGCGGCGTTACGACCCTTGTCTCCATGCCGGACACCAATCCGATCGTGGATGATCCGGCGATCGTCGACTTCCTGCTGCGCCGCGCCCGCGACGCCGCGATCGTCAACATCTATCCGGCGGCAGCCATCACCAAAGGCCTTCAAGGCCACGAGATGACGGAGATCGGCCTTCTGCGCGAGGCGGGCGCGATCGCGTTCACGGACGGCGCGAAGGCGGTCGGATCGGCAGCTGTCATGCGCCGGGCTCTCACCTATGCGCGCGACCTCGACGCGCTTCTCATGCCCCATTTGGAAGAAGGAAGCCTGGTCGGCACCGGCGTGATGAACGAGGGCGAACTCGCATCCCGTCTCGGGCTCGGCGGCATCCCGCGAGAAGCCGAGACGCTCATGCTTGAGCGGGATCTGCGGCTCGTCCGCCTGACCGGCGGTCGCTACCATGCGGCCATGATTTCCTGTGCGGATTCCGTCGAGATCGTACGCCGCGCCAAAGGTGCGGGGCTGCGCGTTACATGCGGAGTCTCGGTCAACAATTTGACCCTCAACGAGAACGACGTCGGCGACTACAAAACCTTCTGCAAGCTGTCGCCGCCCCTGCGGCACGAGGACGACCGGCAGGCCGTGATCCAGGCACTCGCCGAGGGACTGATCGACGTTGTCGTCTCCGACCACAATCCGCAGGACGTGGAGACCAAGCGGCTTCCGTTCTCGGAGGCGGAAGATGGCGCAGTCGGCCTCGAGACGCTGCTATCGGCCTCGCTGCGGCTCTTTCACGACGGGTCGATCACCCTCGCAGGTCTGTTGCGGGCGATGTCGACCGCGCCCGCGGGCATTCTGGGCCTTTCGGGAGGGACACTCGATGTCGGCGCCCCCGCCGACCTGATTCTCGTCGACATCGATCGGCCCTACGTGCTCGACAAGCGCCAGCTGCGTTCGCTGTCCAAGAACTCGCCCTTCGACGAGGCTCGGCTGGAGGGTAAGGTCGTCTCGACCTATGTCGCGGGACGGCGCGTGCACGGCGGAATGGGTACGGTGGCATGAGCGGGTTGCCGTGGGGTGCGATCGGAGTTGGGCTCATCTTCGGCTACCTCCTCGGCTCGATTCCGTGGGGCCTGCTTCTGACCCGTGCGGCCGGTCTCGGCGACGTGCGGGCGATCGGGTCGGGGAATATCGGCGCGACGAATGTTCTACGCACCGGAAATAAGGGCCTGGCGGCCGCAACACTTCTGCTCGACGCCCTCAAGGGAACGGTGGCCGTTCTGATCGCGCTGCCCGTCCTGGGGACGGAACCGGCCCTGGCGGCGGCAGCCGGCGCGTTTCTTGGTCACCTGTTTCCGGTCTGGCTCCGGTTCAAGGGCGGAAAGGGTGTCGCAACGTTCATCGGCTGCCTGATCGCGCTTGACTGGCGCGTCGCGCTCGTCTTTGCGGCCTTATGGCTCGGGGTGGCTGCGGCCTTCCGATATTCGTCACTCGCGTCACTGGCTGCTTCGTTCGTAACCCCGTTCGCGTTCTGGTACTTCGGCGACCCGCGGGCGGCGCTCCTGACGGCAGCCCTGGTCGTCGTGCTCTACTTCAAGCACCAGCCGAACATTGTGCGCCTACTCGCAGGCACCGAAGGTCGGATCGGCCAAAGAGGATGACCAGGCTTGCGCTTACGGACGAGCAGCGGCTGGATTGGCTGCGCCTGATCCGCAGCGAGCGTGTCGGACCCCGCACCTTCCGAGCTCTTGTCAACCAGTACGGCGGCGCCGGTCCGGCGCTCGATGCGCTTCCGCACCTCGCCCGCCGAGCGGGGCGGATGACCATCAGGGTCACGACCCGGGCGGAAGCGGAGCGCGAGCTCGAAGCCCTCAGCCGACTCGGCGGCCGCTTCATCGCTCAAGGCGAGCCTGACTATCCCAAACCGCTCCTGGCGACCGATGCCGCGCCGCCCCTCATCGCCGTCCGGGGTTCCCCTGAGGCGCTAGCGCGCCCCACCGTCGCGATTGTCGGCTCCCGGAATGCTTCGGCGTCGGGCGGGGCGTTCGCTGGCCGGCTCGGCGCCGAGCTCGGGCGCGAGGGCTACGTGATCGTCTCCGGCCTCGCACGCGGAATCGACACCCGCGCGCACCGGGCAGCCCTCGCGACGGGGACCATCGCCGTGCTCGCAGGTGGGCATCAGCGCGTCTACCCGAGCGAGAACGTGCCACTTCTGGAGAGCATCATCGCCGACGGTGGAGCGGCGGTGACCGAAATGCCGATCGGCTGGGAGCCGCGCGGCCGCGACTTCCCGCGGCGAAATCGCATTGTGTCCGGCCTGTCCTACGGGGTGATCGTGATCGAAGCGGCTCGACGATCAGGATCCTTGATCACGGCGCGCTTCGCTCTCGAGCAGGGCAGGGAGGTTTTCGCCGTGCCCGGCTCGCCGATGGACCCGCGTGCCGAGGGAACGAACGACCTCATTCGTGGTGGTGCCACGCTGTGCTCGTCCGCCGAGCACGTGACGTCAGTTCTGGCTCCGCTCATCAGCGTCGGGCCAGGAGGCGAACCCGCAACGAAGGAGCCTGGTGTCTATCGCGAGGCGGCGGGCCTCTATGGCGCCCATGAGGAGCTCTGGGACGAGCTCGACATTGCCGGTGCCGAGCCCGCACCTCGCTTCGCTCTCGAAGAGCGCGCGCCCGAACCCGAAGCCGACGGAACAGAGAGGGAACTGGTACTTGCGCTCCTCGGTGGCTCACCGGTCTCCGCCGACGATTTGTCCCGTCAGGCCGATCTGCCCATCAGGACGGTCCAGATGATCCTCGTGGAGTTGGACATCGAGGGGCTTGTCGACCGGCACGGCGGCAACGGCGTTTCTCGCCGGCTGTGATCCTATCGGGCGCCGGATGCGCGCTTGAGCCGGCGCGCATTGCTGGCAGCCTCAAGCTGCGCGATGTCGAGCAGATAGGCCAATATGTCGAGCTTCGCGCCGCGCGCTAGCGCGGCAAGCTCGGTGGCGATGTCCGCTATATAGGTTGCGGCGCTTTCCTGCCTGATCGTCGGAGAGCGACAGTCCGCAGCCTCCGAGGCGCTGGTCGACCAGGTAGGGTCCGCCAACTCACCTGTCCCGAGACCTTCAGGCGTATTCATTCGTCTCTGCCCGCCAAGCTCATGATGCAAATCGTACACACAACCACAGTATGGCGCAATGCTCGCCAAGCAACGTTCAGGTTGTGTCGTCTTCGGTCGATGCCCGGATACGGTCGATTGCTCCCTGGAGGATGTACGCAGCAGCCATCCGGTCGACGACCTCTGCGCGCTTGGCTCTCGACGCGTCCGCCTCGATGAGGGCGCGCTGCACGGCCGCGGTCGAGAGGCGTTCATCCCAAAAGGACATCGGGAGCGGCAGCAGGCGGGCGAGGTTGCGCATGAAGGCCCGTGTCGCCTGCGCCCGCGGCCCTTCGCTGCCGTCCATGTTCACCGGGAGGCCCGCCACCAAGCCGCCGATGCGGTAGCGCTGAACAAGCGCCGCGATGCGCTCCGCGTCCTTGGCGAACTTGCCGCGCGAGATGGTTTCGAGCGGGCTCGCCAGTCTCCGTTCGACGTCAGACATCGCGAGGCCGATCGTCTTCGTGCCGATGTCGAGCCCGAGAAGACGTTCACCGCGAGGCAGCGCAGCCAGCGCCGCGAGAACCGGATCGAGCTCGATCAAGAGTCTGCCCCGCGTTCCGGTGACCGCGAGGCTTCCGACCTGCGGGTAGCGTCTATAGGTGAAAGGCAGGCCCACGGAGACGCAAGCCAATGAGGATCACCTGGTTCGGTCATTCCGCCTTCCGCCTCGAATTCGCTGAGAGTGTCTTGCTCATCGATCCCTTCTTCACCGGCAACCCGGGGTTCTCCGGCGATGCCGAAGCGGTCGGCAAGGACGCGACGCACATCCTCTTGACCCACGGTCATTCGGACCACGTCGGCGACACCGTCGACATCGCGAAGCGCACGGGCGCCAGGGTGGTCGCCAATTTCGAGACCTGCATGTGGCTTGCTAATCGGGGAGTCGCTTCGATCGAGCCGATGAACTCGGGCGGCAGCATCGACCAGGGTGGGTTCCAGGTCACGATGGTGCGTGCGGACCATAGCTCGACCATGATCGACGGCGAGGTCTTCACGCCGCTTGGAAATTCGCACGGCCTCATCGTGGCGGCGCCCGGCGAGCCCTCTGTCTACCACATGGGCGACACTGATCTCTTCTGCGAGATGGAGCTCATCCAGGAACTGCATAAGCCGGACGTGCTGATCGTACCGATCGGGGACCGCTTCACGATGGGGGCGGAGCGCGCCGCCTTCGCGGTCAAACGGTTCTTCAAGCCGAAGGCAGTGATCCCCTGCCATTTCGGCTCATTCCCCATCATTGCGCCGAATGCGGACGGATTCGTTGCTGCAATGGAGGGTAGCGGAATCCAAGTGATCACGCCGCATGTCGGGACGGCCGTTACCATCCGCGCGGATTAACCCTGTCCGATCGGACTCGGACGAAGCGAGTGACTCCCGCTTGCTCCTGATGGCATAAAGCCATTTACGGTTCGTTAACCGTTATCGGGGCGTAGGCGAGATGGGCGGGACGACAGAAGCAGAACGAGACCTGCGCCGAGCGGTGGCGGTCGTCGATAGGGAGGTGCGCGAGAGCAGCTGGCAGCAATTGGATCTCGACCTCATGCTGGCCTCACTCCCGCGTGCTCCACGCGTATCCTGCGCACGTCTCTCGGCACCGGTTTCGGGCAGTGTTCGCTCCTTCCCGCAAATCGGCGCTGACCTGGCAGGATCACTCAAGCAGCAGGTCCTCAAGCGGGTGCCAGCTTCCGCAATCGTGCCCATCGCGCGGTTCGGTTTCGCGCCGGTGCCACGCCACCGGGCGTGGATGAGCCTCCTCAGCCGCTCGGCGAACGACAACGAAGTTGCGGCACGTCGCGGGCGTTCGGTCTGGCGCGATCTATTCTTCCTGATGGTTCTCGCTGCGACGGTGGTCGGCGCATTCTGGAGCGGGCGCGTCCACGGAGTTCAGAAGGTGATCGTGGTCCCGGGTCCCTCGAGCTTCTATTCGGTCGTCACCTGACGCTTGGTTGTCCGCGTGAGACTCGCGGTGCTATAGCCCTCTCGATCATCACCCTCCCAAGGTAATTATGTCGGTCGACCAAGCGACTGTCCGGCGGATCGCGCGTCTTGCCCGAGTAAGGCTCGACGACGCGGACGTGCCACAGATGCAGGACGAACTGAACGCGATCCTGTCATTCGTCGAACAGCTGGACGAGGTCGAGGTCGATGGGGTCGAGCCGATGACATCGGTGACGCCCATGGCGATGAAATTGCGGCCCGATCTCGTCACTGACGGCGGCGATTTTGAGTCCGTCCTGGCGAACGCCCCTGTCTCCGAGGACGGGTTTTTCGTCGTCCCGAAGGTGGTCGAGTAGGACGCCACCGTGCTCCTGGCCGTGATGGCCTGGGCTCGTTCGACAATGTTCTCGTGAGACACCGACGCCGGCTTTGAAGACCCTATGAGCGATCTGACCCACCTGACCCTCGCGGAGGCCCGCGATGCCCTCAAGGCCGGCAAGGTATCTGCGACCGAGCTGACCCAGGCCCACGTGGCGGCCGTCGAGAGTGCAAAGGCGCTGAACGCCTATGTCCTAGAGACGCCGGAGCTGGCGCTCGAAGCTGCGGCTCGGAGCGATGTTCGGTTCGCCCGCGGGGAAGCCGGGCCTCTGGAAGGCCTGCCGCTGGGGATCAAGGACCTGTTCTGCACCGAAGGCGTGCGCACGACGGCATGCAGCCGCATCCTTGGGGACTTCAAGCCGACTTACGAATCGACGGTCACGTCGAACCTCTGGCGCGACGGCGCCGTGATGCTCGGCAAGCTCAACAACGACGAGTTCGCGATGGGTTCGTCTAACGAAACATCGTGTTTCGGCCCAGTCGTCTCCCCGTGGCGCAGGCAGGGCTCGAACGTCCATGCCGAGGCGGCTGAAGGAATCGTAGGGCAGCATCTCGTTCCTGGCGGCTCTTCGGGCGGTTCCGCTGCGGCGGTTGCCGCCCGGCTTTGCCTCGGCGCGACCGCGACCGATACGGGGGGCTCCATTCGGCAGCCTGCCGCTTTCACGGGCACTGTCGGGATCAAGCCGACCTACGGCCGCTGCTCCCGCTGGGGCATCGTCGCGTTCGCATCGTCGCTCGATCAGGCCGGTCCAATTGCCAGGACGGTGCGGGATAATGCCATCCTGCTCCGCTCGATGGCCGGACATGATCCCAAGGACACGACTTCGGCCGACATCGCCGTGCCTGACTTCGAGGCTGCGGTGGACCGCGGTGTGAAAGGCCTGAAGATCGGCATCCCGAAGGAGTACCGCCTCGATGGTACGCCGGCCGAGATCGAAGCGTTGTGGGCGCGCGGCGCCGAGTGGCTGCGCGACGCGGGAGCCGAGATCGTCGAGGTTTCGCTCCCTCACACGAAATACGCACTCCCCGCCTACTACATCGTCGCCCCGGCTGAGGCTTCGTCGAACCTCGCCCGCTATGACGGCGTCCGCTACGGAAACCGCGTGCCTGGCCGGGACGTGACAGCTCTCTATGAAGAAACGCGAGGGGAAGGGTTCGGTCGCGAGGTGAAGCGCCGCATCATGATCGGCACCTACGTGTTGTCTGCCGGATATTACGACGCCTATTACGTGCGCGCCCAAAAAATTCGCACTCTCATCAAGCGTGACTTTGAGGACGTCTATGCCTCCGGTGTCGATGCGATCCTGACTCCGGCGACGCCCTCCGCTGCCTTCGGCATCGGCGAGAAGGGGTCAGTTGATCCGGTAGAGATGTACCTCAACGACGTCTTTACGGTCACCGTCAACATGGCAGGGTTACCTGCCATCTCGGTGCCTGCGGGCCTCGACTCACAGGGGCTGCCTCTCGGGCTTCAGCTTATCGGGCGCGCGTTCGATGAAGAAACGCTCTT
>CAXUKK010000163.1:6362-7009 GCA_964251455.1 uncultured Enterovirga sp. | reverse complement strand
TGGGCAGCAGGGCGGACGGGGGGGGGAGGGGGGCGGGCGGGGGGGCGGGGGGGGGGGCCGGTGGGGGGAGGCGGGGCGGCAGGTGATCGTCGACCCGCCTGGATTGAAGAGCGGCGACTGCGTCCCGTTCGATCGCGCGCGCGCCTGAACGGAGCCCCCGCAATCCGCCATCTCAAGGTGCCGGGCGCACCCGCGTGACCATCTGGCTCGACCTCGTCCTGAATGCCCTCGCGACCGGCATTCTGGTGGGCTGCCTCTACGCGCTGCTCAGCCTCGGGCTCGCGATCACGTTCGGCATCCTCCACATCCCGAACATCGCGCATCCGGCCCTGGTCGTCGTCGGGGCGTATTGGGCGGCCTTCGCGAACGGCTTCGGTGTCGATCCTTTGCTCGCCGCCTTGCCCGGGGCGGTCCTGTTCTACGGGGCAGGGCTGGTCTTCTACGAGTTTTATCGACGCGTCTTCGAAAGGCGCGGGCGCGGGAACACGCTGCAGAGCCTGACCCTCTTCTTCGGGGTGGCCCTGGTGATCGAGGTCGGGCTGCTCGTTGCGTTCGGAGCGGACCTTCGCTCCGTCGAGGTCGATTATGTGGGCCGCAGCCTGCGGCTCGGTTTCGTCACGCTTCCCTACCGGCTGCTCATCCCCGCC
>CAXUKK010000163.1:698-6352 GCA_964251455.1 uncultured Enterovirga sp. | reverse complement strand
CCTGCTCCTCTGGATCTATCTCACCCGAACGCATACCGGGCTCGCGATCCGGGCTGTCGCACAAGGCGAGACGGCGCTCGGCATTTCCGGCGTCGATCCGGAGCGCATCAAGCGGCACGCCTTCGGGATCGCGCTCGCGACCGCGTCGATCGCCGGTGCGGCGCTCGTCGTGATGGGACCGGTCGGGCCGTTCTCCGGGCAGGCGCAGATCGGGCGCGTCTTCGCAGTTGTGGTCCTCGCCGGCATGGGATCGATCCCGGGCACGCTGGCAGCCGGCATCACGATCGGGGTCGCGGAGGCACTCGTCTCCACGTTCGTCAATCCGGCCTGGGCGCCGGGCGTCGCCTTCGGCATCCTGCTCCTGACCCTCGGACTCAGGCCGACGGGCCTGTTCAGCTTCGCCCGATGAGCCGGAGGAACCAGCGAGGGATGGCGTTCGCGGCCGCGCTTGGAGTGATCCTCCTCGCCGGGCTTGCCGCGCCCAAGCTCGTGAGCAACCCCTATTACTTCTATGCCGGCTACGTGGTGCTGCAATTCATCGTCATCGCCACCGGCTGGAACATCCTCGGCGGCTATGCCGGCTACATCAACTTCGGCGCCGCAGCCTTCTTTGGGGCCGGCGTCTACACGGCGGCCGGGCTCTTCAAGCTGTTCGAGGCGCCGATCCTGGTGCAGGTTCTGGCGGCCGGTGCCTTCGGGATGCTTCTCGGGGTTCTGACCGGATACCTGACCTTGCGTGTGCAGGGTGTCTATTTTGCCATCGCGACGCTCGCCCTTGTCGCCGTCATCGAAACGTTCATCCACAACGTCCCATTCTTTGGCGGCGCTCGCGGCATGCCGATCATCGCGCCGCCGCCGCCCGCCTGGTTCGGCGGGCACACCCAGTACATGTTCTTCGTGATGCTGCTCCTCGCGCTGGCGAGCGTCGCGGTCGCGTGGTCGATCGAGAATTCCTGGATCGGGCGCGGGCTGCGTGCCTTGCGGGCGAGCGAGCCTGCGGCCGAATGCGCCGGCGTGCCGACACTGCGCCTGAAGCTCCTCGCCTGCGCGATATCCGGCGGTCTCCTGGCCGCGGCCGGCGCGCCGTACCCGACCTACGCCTCCTTCGTCGAGCCGAGCGCGGCCTTCAGCCTGGCCCTCGGCCTGAACGCGATTGCCATGCCGCTCATCGGCGGCACCCGCTGGTGGCTCGGGCCCGTCGTCGGAGCGGTCCTGCTCGGCACGCTACAGCAGGTCGCGACCGTCACGATCGCGTCCGAGATCAACATCCTGGTGGTCGGCCTTGCCCTGATCGGCTTCGTCGCGGCCGCGCCCGAGGGCCTGATCGGGCTCCTGCCGCGCAGGAGACGGGCATGAGCGCCCCGCCGCTCCTCGACGTGGCGCAGCTCTCGAAGCGATTCGGCGAGTTCCGCGCCCTCTCCGATGTCAGCTTCGTCCTCGCGCCAGCGGAGCGGCTCGGCATCATCGGGCCGAACGGGTCGGGGAAGACGACGCTCATCAATTGCATCGTCGGGACGCTGATCCCGGAGGAGGGGCGTGTCGCGTTCGCGGGAGAGGACGTCACCCGCTTCCCCGCGCACCGGCGCGCCCGGCTTGGGATCGCGCGGACCTTTCAGATCCCGCAGCCCTTCACGGGAATGAGCGTCTCCGAGAACCTCCTGGTGCCGCTCGACTATCTTGCGCGTAGCCGCAACGAGCCGCCCGCGGAGCGCGTGGCGCGCGTGCTTCGCTCGGTCTCGCTCACAGACCGTGCCGACCATCCTTGCGAGATGCTGACCCAGCTCGAGCTGCGAAAGCTCGAACTGGCGCGGGCGCTCATCGCCCAGCCGCGGCTCCTCATCGCCGACGAAGCCATGGCCGGCCTGTCGGAGGGCGAGATCGACGAGGTCCTCGCAATCCTCGCGGCGCTCAACCACGATGGCGTCGCCATCATCATGATCGAACACATCATGCATGCCGTGATGCGGTTTTCGCACCGCATCCTGTGTTTCAATACGGGTCGCATCATCGCCGACGGCACGCCTGACGAGGTGGCCGACAGTCCAGACGTGCAGCGGGTCTATTTCGGTGAACAGGCTCGTCGTTGAAGAACTGCGCGCCGGCTATGGCGCGCTCTCCGTCCTGCACGGCGTCTCGTTCGACGTCCGGGCGGGAGAGCTCGTTGCGCTGCTCGGGACCAACGGCAACGGCAAGTCCACCCTGCTGAACGCGATCATGGGCCTGATCAAGCCGACGGCCGGGCGCGTGACACTGGAATGGGATGGCGAGCGGCTCGATCTCACAGCGCGGGCGACGCACCAGATCGTGGAGGCCGGGATCGCGTTCGTGCCGGAAGGGCGACGCCTCGTTCCCCATCTCACGGTCGAGGATACGCTGCTTCTCGCCGGCGGCAGCAGGCGCGGCCGGCTCCGCCGGGACGAGAACCTGGAGCGCTGCTACGACCGCTTCTCGATCTTGCGCGAGCGCCGGAAGCAGCGTGCCGGCACCATGAGCGGTGGCCAGCAGCAAATCCTTGCGATCGCCCGCGCGCTGATGACGGCGCCGCGGCTGGTCGTGGTCGACGAGCCGTCGGTCGGGCTCGCCCCGATCATCGTCGACCAGGTGATCACCGCAATCCGCGAGTTGCTCGCCGACAACCTCACGGTGCTGATGGCGGAGCAGAGCTTCTTCCAGGCGATCGAGGTTGCGAGCCGCGCCTATGTTCTCTCGCATGGCCAGATCGTGCGGACCTTCGAGCGGGGTGCGGACAGCATCTCGCATGATGAGATCCGGCGGGCGATGCTCGGGGTCGAGCACTGACGCGCCCCAAGGATCGGCGGGTTCACGGTTGCGAAGCGACGCTCCGGTCAGCCGTGCCGCCTGAGCGCGTCGAGGAAAGCTTCGCCATAGGCCGCGAGCTTCCGATCGCCGACGCCCTGCACGCGGCGCATCTCGTCCAGCGTCGTCGGCCGCTGTTCCGCCATCTCGATCAGCGTGCGATCGGGGAACACGATGTAGGCTGCAACGCCTTCGCCCCGCGCGAGGCTGAGCCGGACCGCCCGCAACTCCTCGAACAACGCGGTCGTCGCCTCGTCCAACCCTTCGAACCGGGCGCCTCGCGCCTCGCGCCGGTCGCGCCGGGCTTTCGGCGCCTGCGCGGATGGCGGTCTCAGCGCGATGCTCTCACGCCCGAACAGGATGTCCTCGCCCTTCTCGGTCAGGCAAAAGCCGCCATGCTCCTCGCTCGCTTCGGCCAGAGCCCCGGCGGCGTAGAGCTGGCGGATGGTCGTGCTCCAGGCCCGCTTGTCGCGGTCGCGGCCGACGCCGAACGTCTTGATCCTGTCGTGGCCGTGGCGCGTCAGGGCCTCGGTCGCATCTCCGCATAGCACGGCGGTGAGATGTCCCGTGCCGAAGCGCTGGCCGGTGCGGGCGACAGCCGACAGCACCTTCTGCGCCGCCTCGGTCGCATCGACGGCCTCGATGTGGCCGTTGCAAAGGTCGCAGCGGCCGCATTGTCCGGATTCCTCGCCGAAATAGGCGAGCAGCGATTGCCGTCTGCAGAGCGCCACTTCACACAAGTCGGTCATCGCCGCGAGGCGGCGATGCTCGATGCGGCGGCGCTCCTCGCCGACGTCCTTGTCGTCGATCTGGCGCCGACGAAACATCATGTCGTCGATGCCGTAGAGCGTCAGCGTTTCGGCCGGGAGCCCGTCGCGGCCGGCCCGGCCGATCTCCTGGTAGTAGCTCTCGATCCCGCCTGGCATGTCGGCGTGGATGACGAAGCGCACGTCCGGCTTGTTGATCCCCATCCCGAACGCCACCGTCGCCACGATCACGATCCCGTCCTCCTGCAGGAAGCGGTCCTGGTGACGGCTGCGCTGCGCCGTCTCCATGCCGGCATGATAGGCGAGCGCGTTATGGCCCCGCTCGGACAAGGCCGTGGCGAGCCGCTCGGTCGAGTTGCGCGAAGCCGCGTAGATGATGCCGCTGGCGCCTCGATGCCGGCTCAGGAAGGTTTCGATCTGGTCGCGCGGCCTGTCCTTGGCTTCGAAGCGCAGGTCCAGATTCGGCCGATTGAAGCTGTGCACGACGGTGCGCGGTGAATTGGGAAAGAGCTGGGCCGCGATATCGGCGCGCGTGGTCGCGTCGGCGGTCGCCGTAAATGCGATGACCTGGACGTCGCCGAGCGTCTCGCGCACGCGCGAAAGTTGCCGGTATTCCGGTCGGAAGTCGTGGCCCCATTGCGACACGCAATGTGCTTCGTCGATGGCGAGGCGGCGGATGCCGGCCTTGCGCAGTCGCGAGGTCAGGGAGCCGGCAGCCAACCGCTCCGGCGAGACGAAGAGCAGGTTGAGCGTGCCGGCATCGAGCAGGGCGAGCGTGTCGAGCCGGCTGCCGTCATCCTCGGCCGAGTTCAGGCTTGCCGCCGCGACTCCGAGTGCCTTCAGCTGCAGGACCTGATCGCGCATGAGGGCGATCAAAGGGGAAACGACCAGCGTGAGACCACCGTCGACCAGCGCGGGCAGCTGGTAGCACATGGACTTGCCGCTGCCCGTCGGCATGACGGCGAAGACGTCCTCTCCGGCCAAGACGGCATCGACGATCTCACGCTGTCCAGGCCGGAAATCGTCGTAACCGAAGACCTGCTTGAGGACTGCGCGGGCTCGATCTTCCACGATCATGGGACCGAGAACGACGGACGCGGCTTCGGAGCTTGCCCGAAGCGCGTCTGGGCGAGCGCATCCAGGTTCAGCATGGAGGCGGGCTACCGAACCGGGTCGGAGGGGTCAATGCGCCATGGCGCCCTCGTGCCACTCACCAGCGATTGTCGCTGACCGGGTTGTGTGTCCTCGCCGTCACGCCCCAACGGTTCTGTCCTGCCTGACTGCCGCGCTCTCGGCGATGACGCGGGCTATCTCCTCTGCCATGGCCGTGTCGTCGCCGGCCATGCCGTCCATGGCGGCCATCCGCCCAACCACCGTTACGGCGATCCGCTCTTCGACGGTGTCCTCTGCGAAGGCGTAGTAAATTACGGCGTGCTGTCCGTCCCGGTGGCAGCGCCCCTCGATCTGCTGGAGCTGGATCGCGCTGTGTCGCATGTCATGCACGATCAGTGACCGGGGCTTGTCGCCGCCCGTCATCTCGCCTTGGTGGAGCGAGATCGATTCGGTGACGGTGAAGACGACGGCGTCGCATTCGCCGGTCTGGAAGGCGATTCGTGCAGCCTCGTTCGCGGCGGCGCTGCCCTCGCCGTTGATCTCGCAGACCCGCCAATTCCGGCGCCGCAGCGTCTCCGCGAGGAGCGCGCTCGTCTCCAGATAGGCAACCGAGACCGCCACCTGCTCGCCGCTCGAGAGCAGGTCCTCCGCAAAGGCCGCAGTGCCCTCCACCCGCAGCAGGCTCGCCTTCTGCCGGAAGCGGAGATCCGCGGCCCACCCGACGGACCGCCGGGTCGAGCCGCCCGCCAGGCCGAACTCGCGTCTGAACTCGCGCCAGGTCGCGTCGTAAAGACGGCGGTCCGCCGGCGCGAGCGCGGTGCTCGCGAGCTCACGCTGCACCTCCGGCCAGCCGGCGATGTCACCTGGCCGCCGACGCAGTCCGATTGCGAGCTCTCCCTTGTAGAGAAGGTCGGACATCACGGTCCGGTCGCGCTCGTTCGGCTGCCAGCTCCAGTT
>CAXUKK010000163.1:0-688 GCA_964251455.1 uncultured Enterovirga sp. | reverse complement strand
CCGCCCCTTTGCCCGCCCGATCCCGAGCGTCTTCATGAGCACCCGATAGTCTGCCAGGGTCTCCGTCGGGCAGCCCGCCGCCTCCCCGAGAAGGCGCCCGAGATAGGACAGCTCATGCGGAGACTGCCCGGCGGTGGCGCTCATGTAGATCGTGAAGGACGCCCGGTCGGCCAACTGCCGGCAGGCCATGCTCTGCTGGCTGTAGGGGTTACGCAGCCGGTGGCTTTCATCGAAGACGACCACCCGCCAGGTGCGCTTCGGCTGCCCGCTCCGGGCGAGCTCGTTGTTCTTGGCTCGCACGGACCGCCTCGTACTCGCCGCGGGCGGAGCGAAAAGGGACTTCGTTCGCTCGTAGTTGATGAGCGTGACCTTCTTCGCGGGCAGACCACTCAGTGCCATCGTCCGACGCCACTGCGGCATTCCGCCCTTCGGGCAGACGATCAGCATCTCGTCTTCGGGCATCTCAGCCAAGGCGGCCCAGACAGACAGCGTCTTGCCGAGCCCGGTCAGGTCTCCGAGAAGAAAACCGGGACGGCCTTCCGCCCGGGCGGTGAGGATCGCGTCGCGCGCGGCGAGCTGGTGGGGACGGGGCGTGAAGATCTCGGCAGACAGCAGGTCGTGCGGAGGGGCAGCCATAGGGCCTGGATCGCGTGATGTGTTGATCGCAACGGCCTCAGCTTGCGCGCTC
>CAXUKK010000162.1:2732-7032 GCA_964251455.1 uncultured Enterovirga sp. | reverse complement strand
CGCCGCGCCTTCGCGCCGGGCGGGAGCGACATCAGGCCATGATCTTCTCCATGTAGATCGGCAGGTCCCGGATGCGCTTGCCCGTCGCATGGTAGACGGCGTTGGCCATGGCCGCCGCCGCACCGACGATGCCGATCTCGCCGATACCCTTGACGCCCAACGGATTGACCTCCCAGTCTTCCTCCGGGACCATGATCACGTCGACTTGCGGGATGTCCGCGTTCACGGCGAGCAGATACTCGCCGAGGCTGTCGTTGATGTACCTGCCCCGCTTCGGGTCGATCTCGGTCGCCTCGAGCAGTCCGGAGGCCATCCCCCAGATCATGCCGCCCATGTATTGGCTCCGAGCCGTGCGCGCGTTGACGATCCGGCCGGCGGCGAACGCGCCGGTCAGCCGCGGCACCCGGATCTCGCGCGTCAGCCGATGAATGCGGACCTCGGCGAACTGTGCGCCGAAGGCGAACATTAGGGGCTTGCCGTCCTTCGACTCGTCGCCACGCGCCTGACTCGCGAAGGGGACCTGACCCTTCCGGAGCTTCTCGAACACCTCCGGCTTTTTCGTGGGAGGCAGAAAATCTCCAACCTCGCTCACGCTCTCGACGCCGAGCCGCGCGAAGGCCGCTGCACGTTCATGGTTCGAAGGCATCTGGGTTCCGAAGCGTGCGCGGATCTTGTCCGTCGCCAGCTTCACGGCCGACCCCAGCGACGCGGTGCCCAGCGAGTTGCTCGACGCCGGGCCCGGCGGGAGCTTCGAGTCCCCCATCACGACCCGGACGCGAGACGGTTCAAGCCGCAGTTCGCGGGCGGCGATCTGGCTCAGCGCCGTGTAGGTCCCCTGTCCGGAGTCCTGGCCGGCGACTTCCACCCGCGCGCGTCCGTCGCGGCTGAGCGTGACCCGCGCCATGGCCGGCGCCATGTGCGTCGGATAGGCCGCGGTCGCGCAGCCGTAGCCGATCAGCCAGTCGCCCTCTCGCATCGACCCGGCCTTCGGATCGCGCCGGTTCCAGCCGAAGCTCGCTGCGGCCTCGTCGTAGCAACGCATTAGCGATCGGCTCGTGAACCGGGCACCGGTGACCGGACTCGCCTTGATGTCGTTGATCCTGCGCAGTTCGATGGGATCCATGTCGAGCGCCACGGCGAGCTCGTCCATCGCGCTCTCCAGCGCATACATGTAGGGCATCTCGACGGGAGCCCGCATGAAGCCGGATGTCTGGCGGTCCGCCTTCACCATGTTGACGTGCGTCTGGATGGCCGGCTTGCCATACATCGACGTGGTGACGCCGAACCCGACCAGGGGATAGTTGTCCTGCCGCGACTGCATCTCCCAGCTCTCATGCCCGTATGCGACCAGACGCCCGTCCCGATCGGCGGCCAGACGGACGTGGTGCTTCGTCTCGGCGCGGTATGTCGCGAGCGTGAAGCACTGGTCTCGAGTCACCACGTTCCGGACGGGGCGTCCGAGGTCCCGCGCGGCGCTCGCTATGAGCGGCGTGCGCTGGGTCATGAAGCCCTTGCCGCCGAAGGCCCCGCCGATGAAGGGATTCATCACCTGCACCATCGACGGGTCCACGCCGGTCATCGCCGCCGCGCCGTTGGCGAGTTCGACGACGAACTGGCTTGGCTCGTAGATCGTCAGCTTGCCGTCGGCCCATACGGCCGTCGTCGAATAGAGTTCGATCGCATTCTGATGCTGCGCGGGCGTCGTGTACTCCCCATCGACCCGCACGTGCGCGGAAGCGAAGGCCGCGTCGAAGTCCCCGGCCTTCAACTCCTTTTCGTCGAGGGCGTCCGGATGCTCGATGACCACGCCAGGGCTGTCCAGTGTCGATGCCGGCGTCTCGACGGCGTAGCGCACGACGATCCGATGGGACGCGTCACGCGCGACCTCGTAGGTCTCCGCGACGACCATCGCCACGATCTGCCCGTCGTTGCGGATCTCGGGGCCCGTCAGGGGCATGTTGGTGTCGGAGACGTAGCCGCCCTTCTGGGTGTAGGCGCTGGCGATCCTCGGCGGAGGGTTGTGATGGGTGTAGACCTTTACGACGCCGGCCAGCTTCTCGGCGGGCGCGGTGTCGATGGACAGTATTCTTCCCCGCGCGATGCTGCTCGTCAGGAAATATGCCTGAAGCGCTGCTCCCACCTCCTCGTCCGCGGCATAGACGATCCCGCCCGTGACCTTGGCCTTCGATTCCGATCGGGGGATCGGCGCGCCCATGTTGGCCAGTGGCGCGGGAGCCTCGACGTTGGTCCGATCCATTACGAGATCTCCATCGCTTGCGCCGCAAGAAGCGCGCGCACCATCGTCGCCTCGCCGAGCGCAACCTTGAAGGCGTTGTATTTGCGTGTCCTGGCGCTTTTGAACTCCGCCTCCGCAGCCGCCCGTGCGCTCTCCTCGGTGAGCCTGGCGCCGCGAAGCAGTCCTTCCGCCCGACGCGCCCGCCAAGGCGTCGTCGCCACACCCCCGAGGCCGATCCGGACGTCACGCATGACGTCGCCGTCCAGATCGAGGGCCACCGCCGCACTGGCGTTGGCGAACTGGTAGCTCTGCCGGTCACGGATCTTCAGGTACAGCGACCGCCGCCTAGGTCCGCTGGGGATCACAAACGCCGTGATCAGATCGCCGGGCGCCAAATTGGTCTCGACGTGCGGCGTCGCGCCGGGCGGGCGATGCAGGTCGGCGAAGTCGATCATGCGCCTGCCGGCCCTGCCGAGTAGCTCAACCCGGGCATCCAGCGCGATCAGCGCGGGGGCCCAATCGCTGGGATACACTGCGATGCAGTGGTCGCTGGTCCCGAGGATGGCGTGGCCCCGGTTGGCGCCGTCCAGCGCCGCACAGCCCGAACCCGGGATCCGCTTGTTGCATTCGTCATAGCTCGTGTCGCGGAAGTAAGGGCAGCGCGTGCGCTGAAGCACATTGCCCCCCAGGCGCGCCATGTTGCGCAGCTGCTGCGAGGCCGCCTGCCAAAGGCTCTCGGTCAGTAGCGGGTAATCCCGGACCACGTCCCGATCCGCCTGGAGCTGCCCCATCGAGACCAGCGAACCGATCCGGAGTTCCCGGTCCGATCGGACGACCTGACGCATCGCCTGGTCGTCGATCGTCGTGATATCGACGACCATGGAGGGCTGCATCACCGCGAGCTTCATGAGATCGACGAGCGTCGTGCCGCCTCCCTTGTACTGTACGGGCGATGTGACGTGCGCGCCCGCCGGAACTGCCGCGAGGGCGACGGCTTGGGCGGCCTGGGTCGGTGCCTCGTAAGTGAAGGGGCGCATCAACCTCTCTCCATTTCGGTCTTGGCCTGCTTCACCGCGGCGACGATGTTCGGGTAGGCCGCGCAACGGCACAGGTTGCCGCTCATGTATTCCCGGATCGCCTCGTCCGATCCGGCGTTCCCCTCGCGGACGCAGGCGACGGCCGACATGATCTGGCCGGACGTGCAGTAGCCGCACTGGAAGCCGTCGTGATCGATGAAGGCCTGCTGCATAGGATGGAGGTGGTCGCCCTGGGCCAACCCCTCGATCGTGGTAATCTTCTTGCCTTGGACCGCGGCAGTAAGGGTCAGGCAAGACAGATGGCGTTCGCCGTCGATGTGGATCGTGCATGCGCCGCACTGCCCCTGGTCGCAGCCCTTCTTCGAACCCTTCAGGCCGAGCTTCTCACGGAGCGCGTCCAGCAGCGTCATGCGGGTGTCGACCTTCACCAAGTGGTCGGCCCCGTTCACCGAAAGCAGAACGTCACGCTCCACCGGGTCCATTGCCATGTTCACCGCTCCGCGCGCCTCCGTTGCAGTGGTCCCAACCGTCAGGGATGCGACGATCACCGCGCCGGTGGCCAGGACCTCGCGGCGGTCAACAGGTATATGGTTCATCGCCCTCGCATCCTATCTTAGCACCTTCGACTAGTTGCGCTGATTGCCGCGTTCGAGATCGCCACACCACGTTGTTGGATTCCATACTACTACGGCTCATATGACAGGCAGTCCGGAAGTATTGTTTTGACTTCAGCTTTCCGTTCTCGACCGACAACTCTCAGGGATTGAACGTATGGCGTAGGCTCGTCCCGCACATAGAGGATCAACATGGACTCAGGCGGCTTGCATAGCGACGAGGCCTAGCCTCGCACCAGCCAAGGCCATTGATACTCAGGACTAGGCAGAAGAAAATGAGGGATAACCCTCAACGGCGCCTTTTCGAGCGCGACACGAAGCTGCTTGCTTCCGCCAAGCCTGTACGCCGCAGGAGACGTCGTGATTGACCTCGACTGAATCAGTCACGCTTGGTCGAAGGCGACGGAGACCCT
>CAXUKK010000162.1:0-2722 GCA_964251455.1 uncultured Enterovirga sp. | reverse complement strand
AAGACATCTGCTGGTGCGTGAACATTGTCCCTCCAAGGAAGGTGCAATGGCGTTTTAGATGTAGGCGGCGGTGTCACACCGTCCAGGCGGGACAATAATGACGGTGTGGGGACAAGCGCTCGTATTGAGGGAAATCCCCCATTTGCAGTTTGCAGAATCCACTTATTGTTCCTCTTGTTCGCGCGGGCAAGTTGGAGCCGTGATCTGTCTGGCAATGAGCTGAACGTGATCTCCCGTTCCGCCTCGAGGCGATAATCTTGCCACGAGGAGCTTCATGACGATCCAGCAGCACACGCCCTGATACTCACCAGCATCGTATTTTTGAACGGCGTGCTCGGGGGACTTGCGGTCCGGACGTCTCGTTGCCCTCGAACGCCGAGCCGTACATCCGAGATGGACCAAGACAGCAATGGATACAGCATCTGAAGAAGGAGACGAACTAATCGATGTAGTGGTGCGTCTCCCGCGCAAGGTGATCGAGAATAGCCTGGTGTCGATGCCACCGTCTGCGAAAGACCTTGCCCAGCGCCGGCTTGGCGAAGCTAGGGCAGTGCTCGCTGGACGGCGTCGACGGGCGACCTACTTCAACGGCGTTCGCTTCAACGATCCAAGCTGGGATATGATCTTGGAGTTGTACGTGGCAAAGTGCGAGCAGCGTCACATGGCGGTGTCTCAATTATGCAAATTGAGCGGATGCTCGACTACGACTGCGTTGCGACATGTCGAGCATTTAGAGGCGCTTCGATACATAGACAGACAAGCAGACCCCAACGATGGGCGGCGCCTGATCGTGGTCACGCTTCCCCCACTCGTTGACGCTTCAGACCAGTGGCTCGATTCTCAAATCGCGGAACTGCAAAGACAGGACCATAAGTGAGCTTAAGAACTTGAGCATGGCCGGCAACCTCTTGTCCTTTCGATACCGGCGGGATGCTATCCCTGGGTTCGGACTACGTTGAATGTACGATTGGCGGCATAACCGCGAAGGATTTGTAGGACTTCATGTTTGCCATTGTCGAGTCCCGCTACGGGCCGTAAAATGCTTGCCGGGCCGGTCGAGTAGTTGAGCGACAACGGCAGCTCCCACACTCCGCGACACCCGCGCCTTTGCGTGTGACATCGGCTTTGCGCCGCGCGCTACCCTCGTCAGCAGCCCGGCGTCCAACGGCATGGCCGAAGTGTTCGCCCGCACGCTCAACCGCGACTACGTCCGCGTGAGCCTATGCCCGACGCTACGACCGTGATCGAGCAGCTGCCTAGCTCACTGGAGCACTTAAACGACGTGCATCCGCACCGCGCTATGAGCTATCGTTCACCCCGCGGGTACATCGGGAGACCCGCGAAGCCCCGTCGGGGCTTTGAGTAGGCCACAGCAGTACCGCACGCTCATCTCCTCGGGTGCGCAAGCTTCGCCGACAGGGCGGAACCGCCGGCGCGTCGTTTGGCCGCTGACCTCACTCTCGCTAATGATCTCCGAGTCGCATGATTCGCATGCCGTCACCGAAAGCATGAGGGCGTAGGCGACGGCGTTATCGATAGCACGTGAAAGCGGCGACACCGCGTTACCGATAGCACGAGCCAAATCGACGCCTCGTTACCGATAGCACGTGAATTTACCCCGTCCGGTTATCGATAGCACGATTCGTGGACCACGACTGGCACGCCCGCGCCCCTTAACAATCAACGTTGCGGGCGGAACAATGCCGGATCGCCGCAGCCCAACCGGGCGCGCGTCACCACGATAAAAGGGGATTCTGTGCCGACATGAAAAACCCGGCGCGAGGCCGGGCTTTTCGGGACGCCTGCTAGGGCGGATGTGAGACCCCTCACCTAGCAAGCTCCCCTCCATATTGCCACCCCAAAGCGCCCGTCGTGGCGCAACGGTGTCGCTTTGTCTGCACGGGCTCCCCGCCAGGGAGAACCGAACGATGTCTGCTGCCCAAAGCCCCGGCAGGGGCCTGCGCCGTTTTGACGAGCATGCCGCCAAGGCGACCAGGCTCGTCGAAGAATTTTGCGGGCTGGAGACCGGTATGGCTCCTTCCCACGTGCTCGCCGCTCTAAAGCGTGCTGCTCCATACATGAATGTCCCGCTACGCGTCGTCTCGGTCATCGACCTTCTATTTGCCTGGACGAAGCCCCAGGATTGGCAGGGTGGGAGGATCCCGGTGGTCTGGCCGTCGAACGATCTGCTCGCGCAGAAGCTCGGCGTGACGGTACGGCAGGTTCAAAAGCTTCTCAAACAGGCTCAGGCGTTCGGCTTGATCGGTTTCATCGACAGTCCGAACGGTCATCGTGGAGGGCGCCGTGGCGTGGATGGTTTCATTACCTGGGGCTATGGCATCGTTCTCGCACCGATCGGCACCAGGCTCCAGGAATTCGCTGCGCGCGCCGCGAGGGGGGCGGCGGAGGACGCTGCATTAACCGTCTTGCGTAAGCGCCTCGCAGCCGCCCGGAGGAAGATCAGGGCGCTCGCTCAAACCGCCTTCGACTCAGATCTTCATCACCTGAAGGCTGACGACGATCTCGCCCTTGCCTTGATGGCCACCGACCAGATGCGGCAGGTTCGCGACCCGGACCTTCTTACGGCCTGCGTCGACCAGATCGAGGAGCGAGCTCGTTGCCTCGCAGCGGCCGTTACGGCCGAGATCGTCGATTTCAACCGGGTAAATGATTACGACGATAGTTCATGCTGGCACGTCTCCGAGGACGTTCACTCTACAAC
>CAXUKK010000161.1:0-7042 GCA_964251455.1 uncultured Enterovirga sp. | reverse complement strand
GCGTGATGCCGGCGACGACGCCGAGCGCCTGGCGCATCGAGTAGATGTCGATGCCCGGGCCGGCGCCTTCCGTGTATTCGCCCTTCATCAGGTGCGGAATGCCGCACGCGAACTCGACGACCTCGAGGCCGCGCTGGATGTCGCCCTTGGCGTCCGGGATGGTCTTGCCGTGCTCGCGCGCCAGGAGCTCGGCAAGCGCGTCGTAGTCGCGCTGAACGAGATCGAGAAAGCGCATCAGGATGCGGGCGCGGCGCTGCGGGTTCGTGGCCGCCCAGGCGGGCTGCGCGGCGCGGGCGTTCTCGACGGCGGCGCGAAGCTCGGTCTTGGAGGCGAGCGCCACGCGGGCCTGAACCTCGCCCGTCATCGGCTCGAAAACGTCCGCGTAGCGGCCCGAGGTGCCGGCGATGGTCTTCCCGCCGATGAAATGTCCGATGTCACGCATAGGCGTGTCTCCCTTTGTGTTTGGTTTGGATTTGGCGGCTCAGGCCGCGCGTTCGACGTTGAACTGGCCGGTTTTCCGGAACCGCGTGAGATATTCGGGGACGATCCCCTCCATGGCCCCCGGCGTGATCCCGATGCCTTCGAGCGTACGGCCTTCGGCCTTGGCCTGCTCGGACACGACGTTGTCCTGCTTCAGCAGGATCAGCTGGTCGCGCGTGAGCTTGAGCTCGTCCGGCAGGAGGCCGAGCGTCAGCGAATCCACGATCTCGAGCACGCGCGCCTGGATGCGGGCCAGCCCGTCCGGCATGTCGACTATCAGGCGCTTCCGCTCGGTCACGGCGAGCACGTACTCGACGAGCTGGCGCAGCGTCCGCACCTCCGGCCCGCCAAGCTCATAGATCCGCCCACCCTGGACCTTGCCGTCCACGGCCAACGCGATCGCCTCGGCGACATCGCCCGCGTAAACCGGCTGGAAGCGTGTCTCCGCGCCCGCGAGCGGCAGGACCGGCAGGGCGCGCGCGAGCCCGGCGAAGCGGTTGAAGAAGCTGTCGCCCTGCCCGAACAGGATCGACGGCCTGACGATCACGGCATCCGGCCGGGCCGCCATGACGGCCCGTTCGCCCTCGCCCTTCGTGCTGGCATAACCGGACTCGGAGTTCGGATCGGCCCCGATCGCCGAGACCTGTACGAAAGGCAGGCCGGGCGCGGTGGCGTCGGCGATCACGCGCGGCCCTTCGGCCTGGAGCCAGCCGAAGCTCTGGCGTCCGCTTTCGCTCAGGATGCCGACGCAGTTGACCACGGCGTCCGCCTTCTCGAGCGCACGCCTGACCGAGTCCGGGTAGCGCAGGTTGGCCTGGACGACCTGGATCTGCCCGACGACGCCGAGCGGCTGCAGGAAGAACCCGAGATCGGGCCGGCGAACCGCCACGCGGACACGGTAGCCTCGCTTGGCCAGCGCGCGCACGACGTGGCGGCCGAGGAAGCCCGAGCCGCCGAAGACGGTCACGAGCTTCGGGGATTGACGCATCGCGTCCATGGCGGAGACCTTGAGTCCAGTTGCCGTTCCCTTACGGCAAGGCCGCCCTGCCTGGGAAGCGCCGCGGGCGGCGAAAACGCCTCACTCGAGCTTCGCACCCGAGACGCGCACCATCTCCTGCCACATGGTCCGCTCCTTGTGGGCCAGCGTCGTCACATCGGCCGGCATCGTCCCGAGGACGCGCGCACCCGCGATCTGGAAGCGCTCCTGGACCGACGGCTCTTTCGCGATGTCCTGCAGCGCCCGCGAGAGCCTGTCCGTGACGGCGGCCGGCGTCGCTTTCGGAACCACGAAGGCTGCCCAGGAGGTCACGACGAAGTCGTTCATGCCGGCCTCCGCCATGGTGGGGACGTCCTTCAAGGTCGGCCAGCGCGCCGGCGACGTCACGGCCAAAGCACGCATCTGCCCGGATTCGATGATCCCCGTGTAGGAGGCGAGGTTGTCGATGGCGAACTGGACATCGCCCTTCAGCATCGCCGGGATGGTCGCGGCCGCGCCCCTGAAGGGCACGTGCGTGCCCTTGATGCCGTTGCGGGTGCAGAATAGCGCACCGGAAAGATGCGGCGTCGTGCCGACGCCCGGGCTGCCGTAGAAGATGCCCCCGTCCTTCGACTTCGCCCAGGCAATGAACTCCGCCACGCTCCTGGCGGGGACGTGCTCGCTCGGCACGACGGCGACGTTCGGCAGGTCCCAGGTCATCGAGACCGGCGCGAGGTCGCGATCGGAATCGTAGGCCATCCGGGCGTAGAGATACTGGTTGATGGCGAAGTGGCCGACCGTCGCCGAGCCGATCGTGTAGCCGTCCGGATCGCTCTTCGCGACGGCGTCGATCCCGACATTGCCGCCCGCGCCCGGGCGGTTCTCGATCACCCAGGTCCCGCCGAGCCTGTCCTTCAGGCGCTCGGCCAGGATGCGGGTGAGGACGTCGGTCGAGCCGCCGGCCGGATAGGGCACGATGATCCGGACTGGCTGCCGCGGCCATTGCTCGCCCTGGGCGAGGGCCGGCCGGGCAAGTCCGGCGAGCGCAAGGCCGCCGAGTGCGGCCCTGCGGTTGATGGTGGCGATCATCCTGGCGTTCTCCCGAAGCGTCTTGGTGCGCTTGGGGCAGGAGAGTAACCCGCGAAGAGCTCAGGGCAAGACGAGGGCCGCCGGCGGTATGCCCGCCGGCAGCCGGCGGGGCCTCAGGCCGCGCGTTCTTCGATGACGACCGTGTCGATGATGCCGGCCGGCTCATAAAACCACTTCGCCAGGAAGCCCGCGCCCATCGCGCCCAGGATCGGCGCCAGCCAGAACAGCCAGAGCTGCAGGACGGCATCGATGCCGGCAAACAGCGCCGGGCCCGTGCTGCGCGCCGGGTTCACGGACGTGTTCGTGACCGGGATGGTGATGAGGTGGATGAGGACGAGCGCGAAGCCGATCGGGATACCGGCGAACCCGGTCGCGGCCCCTTTCGAGGTCGTGCCGATGATGATGAACAGGAAGAAGAACGTCGTGATGAGTTCGATCAGGAAGCACGACAGCAGACCGTACTTGCCGGGGCTGAGTTCGCCATAACCGTTCGACGCAAACCCGCCGGCCACCCAGCCGGGCTTTCCGGACGCGATCAGGTAGAGAATCGCGGCCGCGAAGATCGCGCCGGCGACCTGCGCGACGATGTAGGGGAGCACGTGCTTGTCCGCGCACCGGCCGGCCGACCAGAGGCCGAGCGTCACCGCCGGGTTGAAGTGACCGCCGGAGATGTGGCCGACCGCATAGGCCATCGAGAGAACGGTCAGGCCGAAGGCCAGCGCGACGCCCGCGAAGCCGATCCCGAATTGCGGGAAGGCTGCCGACAGGACGGCGGATCCGCAACCGCCGAATGTCAGCCAGAAGGTGCCGAAGAACTCCGCCGCGGACCGGCGTGTCGTATCGTGATCCATACTCTCGTCCCCACCGGGCATGTCGCCCGCGCGAGAGGATAGAAGAAGCGGCCCCGCAGTGTCGATTCCGTACAGGAGACCAGGGTTCGCCTAGCGGATCCGGCCACGTGCCGCGACGGGGATTTCGCCGACGATGGCGCCGCCGCGAGTCGTGATGAGCCGGTCCATCAGGTTGACGACGACGCAGACGTGGTTCGGCACGATGCCGACCAGCTCGCCGATCTCGATCGGCTGTTCGCAGGCGGACAGGTCGACGAAGCCGTGCTCTTCCGCGAGCGCGTGAATGACCGCGTCGGGGTATTCGCGCACCAGCCCGTGCCCCGTGAGCTTGCCGATGTCGCTCGTCAGCGTCTTCGAGCCGGCATCCAGGATCCCACGGGTCGGGGTGGCGCGGCTGACCAGCGTCGAGACGATCGTCAGCGCGCAATCCGCGAGCGTCGCGACGCCGGCGGCCATCATCATGCGGTCGTTGTAGATGTAGGTCCCGGGCCGGTGCTCGGTCGCGCCGCGGATCCGCCCGAGATTGGCGAGGTTCGGCGTGCCGCCCGTCGAGACGATGCGAGACGAGAGCCCGAATTCGCGGATGCCGTCCGTGATCTCGTCGAAGAAGGCCTGGGTCTCGGGAAAGCGATCCTCCGGCGGGTAAAGCATGAACCCGTCGAAGCGCAGTCCCGGCGAGCGGGCGATCTCGCCCGCGAGCGCGATTGCCTCGGCAGGGGTCTCGACGCCCGCGCGTTTGCGGCCCGTGTCGCATTCGACGACCACGCCGATCGGGCGTCCGGCACGGGTCGCGGCGTCGGATGCGGCCGCGACGCTGACCGGATTGTCTGCCGCAACGACGATCTCGGCGCCGGCGGCAAGCCTCGCCAGGCGGGCGATCTTCTCCTCGCCCATGATGTTGTAGCTGATGAGGATGTCGCGATGGCCGGCGGCCGCGAAGATCTCGGCCTCGCCGAGCTTCTGGCACGTGATTCCAACGGCGCCCGCTTGCCGCTGCATGTCGGCGATCAGCGGGCTCTTATGCGTCTTGATATGCGGCCGGTTCTTCAGGCCGACCGCGTCGCACGCCGCCTGGATGCGGGCGATGTTCCGCTCCACGACGTCGAGATCGACGATCGCGGCCGGCGTGCCGATCTCGCGGGCGACCGTCTCGTAGAGCGCGTTCATCAATCGTGGACCCGAATCACGACTTCGATCTCGACCGTCATGTTGTTCGGGAGCGAGCCGAGGCCGACGGCCGAGCGGGCATGGCGGCCGCGTTCCCCGAGGACGGCGACGAACAGGTCCGAGCAGCCGTTGATGACCTTGGGCTGGTCGGCGAAATCCGGAACGGCATTGACCATTCCGAACACCTTGAGGATCTCGACCTTGTCGAGCGACCCTGCCGCGGCCTTCGCGGCTGCGAGCAGCCCGAGCGCCGTCTGGCGGGCGTGCTCGTAGGCCTGCTCGACCGTGACGTCGCGCCCGACCTTGCCGGTCGGATAGGTCCCGTCCTTCTGCCGAGGCCCCTGCCCGGAGAGATAGACGATCGTCCCCTCACGCTTGAACGGGACGTAGTTGGCGACCGGGGTTGGGAGATCGGGCAGTTCGAGACCGAGTTCGGAAAGCTTCTGTTCGGCGGACATGCGGAGCTCCAGCAACGGCTTCGTGAAAGCACGCCCTTTCGCCTCTGTCATCACCACGCGCCGACAGCACACGTGGAGGTTGCATTAACTGCCGCATCTGCAATCATCGGTTTCGGCGTCGGGCACAGCTGGCGGCCTGGAACGGGGGATGGCATGACCGAGATCGCGATGCACGGCCACGGCGTACGCGGCATGAAGCCGGAGACGCTGCACTCGTTCTCCGGGATCGGCGACCCGGGCAAATTCGGGCTGATGTTCCCGAACCTGGTTCCGCTGCGGGTCGCGGATGACGCGCTCGCAGACTTGGCGGATGCCATGAAGGACGGCGCAGCGGACAAGAACCCTGAAAAGAACGGAGACAACCCGAATATCCCGGCCGGCTACACGTACCTGGGCCAATTCGTGGACCACGACATCACGCTGGACACGACGCCGCTGGACCAGCAGCGGGCGGACCCGAAGGCCACCACCAATTTCCGCACGCCGGCGCTCGATCTGGATTCCGTCTACGGCGATGGGCCCGGCCTCCATCCCTACTTGTACGGGCGCGACCCGACCGACCTTCACATCACCGGGAAGCTGCTGATCGGGCACACGGCCGAATCCCCTGACGGGGCGGGCCGGCAGATACCGGCGCATCGCAACGACCTGCCGCGCAACCAGGTCGGCCACGCCCTGATCTTCGACGAACGCAACGATGAGAACCTGCTCGTCGCGCAGCTTCACCTCCTGATGCTCAAGTTCCACAACAAGGTCGTGGATCTGGTGCAGCAGAAACAGCCCGGCCTGACGGGCGGAGCACTGTTCAAGGAGGCCAGGCGGATCGTCACCTGGCACTATCAATGGATCGTCCTGTTCGACTTCGTCGAACGACTGACCGAGCCCGGCCTCGTGACGAAGATCAAGGAGGAAGGCCGGCGTTTCTATCGGTTCCGGCTGCGGCCCTACATGCCGGCCGAGTTCGCGGCGGCGACGTACCGGCTCGGCCATTCCATGGTGCGCGAGAGCTACAGCCATAACCGGGTCTTCAATCCGGACGAAGGAGCGCTCGCGAACGGTACGCTGCGCCTGCTGTTCTTGTTCACGGGAAAATCCGGGAAGATCGCGGGCGAGCTAGCCCCAACCCCGCCGTCACCACCGCCCGCAGCGCAGGCGCGCCTGCCCTCGAACTGGATCATCGACTGGCGGCGCTTCTTCGACGTCGAGGGTGAAGGCGGCGACGATTTCACGTTCAACCATTCGCGGCGGCTCGATCCCTTCGTCACGCCGGCCCTGCACACGCTGCCAGGATTGCGGGCGGACCCGACTGAGTCGGAGCGGCGCGAGTTCGTGCTGCCGTTCCGGAACCTGCGCCGCGGCGTGCAGATCGGGCTGCCGTCGGGCCAGGACGTCTGCCGCGCGATGGGGCTCACGCCGATGACGCCGGAGGAGATCGCGACCGGGCCGGACGGAGCGGCGGCCGAGAAGCACGGCCTGCATGAGGCGACGCCGCTCTGGTACTACGTTCTCAAGGAGGCGGAATTCCACGGCAAGGGCGTGCGGCTCGGGCCGATGGCGTCCATCATCGTGGCCGAGACCTTCCTCGGCCTGGTACACGGTGACCACGAATCCTTCCTGTGGCAGCGCTCCAACTGGAAGCCGGAACTGCCGGGCGCCGAGGCGGGACATTTCACCATGGCGGACCTGATCCGCTTCGTCGGCGACGTGAACCCGGTCGGCTGACACGCAGGTCCGGGGCGCTCGCTCGCGAGCGTCCCTCCATTCCGTCTGCTACGGGCGGGCCGGGGCCGCTTCCAGCGGACCTGCCGCCGGAAGCGCGGGTTCGGCCCGCTTGAACCATACGCGGCGGGCAACTGCACTGGCGACCGTCAGGCCATAGATCAGCAGCCCGAGTGCGAGCGCCGCGTACAGCGCCTCGACGCGGCCGGTGAGCCGCATGGCGAGCCACCCTCCGCCAAGCGCCACGATCATGCGGAGAAAGCCGCCGATCAGCGGCCATAGCAGTCGCCCTGCACCCTGGG
>CAXUKK010000160.1:0-7042 GCA_964251455.1 uncultured Enterovirga sp. | reverse complement strand
GACCGGTGGGAACGTCGCATCGATCCTGTCGTCGCTCCCACCGACGGTGCGCTGGCCGTAGGCGCTTGCAGTTGCAGTCGCCCAACCGAGAGTTGGCGTCGAAGAACGATATTGTCGAAGTTGACGGGCGTCTGGCTGACCGTCAAACGCCGTCCGGGCAACCCGCCGCCAGCCAGGCACGCCTGGCCTCGCCGAGGCGGCGGCCGATCTCTGGCCCGGGCGGGATGCCCTGCCGGATGAAATCGGCGCCGGTCAGCTGAAAGACCGGAGCGCCCTCCCCCGACTTGAACCGGCCGACTTGATCCAGACCGTCATCGGTCACGTTCGGCCGCGGCTCGCCCGCGAGGATCGAGAGACCTTCCAGAAGGGGCGCCACGCCGTGCAGCGCCGCGAGCCGGCGCGCTTCGGCCTGGTCGAGCACCGGAACGGATCTCAGCCGGGCCAGGATCGCCGCAAACAGCGCCAGACGATCATGCTCGGCGTTGGACAGCCGAAGCCGCTCGCGCAGGCGCTCTGCATCAGCCTCGGTCGAAACCAGGAGGGCCGCGAGCCGTCCGACCGCGTCGAGCTCCGCGGCTCTCCGAAACCGCCCGAGTTCCGCGACCTGACCGACGACGTGCAGCAGCAGCCCTGTCTCGGCAAGAGTTTCGACGACCTCGGCCGCGCGGGTGGCCACGAGGATCTTCAGAAACTCCGCGCGGACGCGCTCGCGCGAGAGGATCGCGAGACCGTCGCGTTCGCGGATCGCCGAATCGAGACCCTCGGGATCGAGAGGTCCTTCCCCGTATTCCGCACTGAAGCGGAAGAAGCGCAGGACGCGGAGGAAATCCTCGCCGATGCGGTGTCGGGCATCGCCGATGAAGCGGACATGGCCGGCAGCCAGATCCTCGACGCCGTTCGTGTAGTCGTGAACGCGGCCCTCATCGCCCAGCGACAAGGCATTGATCGTGAAGTCGCGCCTCAGCGCATCCTGCTCGAAACTGCGCCCGAACCGAACGACGGCGCGCCGGCCGTCGGTTTCGACATCCTCCCGCAGCGTCGTGACCTCGAAGGGCATGCCCCGCACGACGACCGTGATCGTCCCATGCTCGATGCCGGTCGGCACGGCCTTCAGGCCCGCATCGCGCGCCCGCTTGGCCGTTGTCTGCGGCAGGGCCGTCGTCGCAAGGTCGATGTCGCTCACCAGGCGCCCGAGCAGCGCGTTGCGCACCGCTCCACCGACGACCCTCGTCTCCTCGCCGGGCGCGGCGAGCGCGCCCAGCAGGTCCCGAAGCTCGGGGCGTTCGATCAGGCGCGCGGGCCCACTGAGATCGAGCGCCCGCATGGTCAGTTGAACCGACCGGGTACGAGTTGGCCGTTCTCCATGTGCGTCGGCTCGAAGCCGCTCTCCGGCCTGTCGGCAAATAGCCCCTTGTAGAGGAAGCTGGCGAGCACGAGCGCCATTCCGACCATCAGGAGCCAGACGGTGGCGCGGGACCAATGCTCCAGATCGAGCACCCTGCGTCGCTGGAGCAGCAGAAGGAGCGCGAACGCCGCGAAGGGCGCCAGGAACATGAGCCCTTCGGTGAAGATGACCCTAACCATGCGCGTAGAGGCGCTCGTACATGTTGCGCAAAATTCCTGCCGTGACGCCCCAGATATAGTGATCCCCGAACGGCATTGCGTAATATTGCCGGATGGCCCCGCGCCACTCACGCGCATGCAGTTCGTGGTTCGCTTCGTCCATCAGGAACGCGAGCGGGACTTCAAAGACCTTCGCGACCTCTTCCGGATTGAGCACCAGCGGCGCGCCGGGATCGACGAGCGCCACCACGGGCAGAACGAAGTAGTTCGAGGACGACAGATAGGCGTCGAGGTAGCCGAGCGGGCGCACGGCGCTGCGAGCCAAGCCGATCTCCTCCTCCGCTTCACGGAGCGCCGCGTCGATCGCGGTTCCGTCCTCCGGGTCCATGCGGCCGCCCGGAAAAGCGATCTGGCCGGAATGGTTTCGCAGGCCCGACGCGCGCTCCGTCAGGAGCACGCGCGGACCGCTCTCGTAATCGATGACCGGCACGAGGACGGCGGCCGGGCGCGGCTGCGCGCTCGGCAGCGACGCCCAGCTCTCGGGATTGAGCGCGTGATCGCCCTTGAGATCGGCGCGGGGCTCGTGAAAATCCGGCGGCTCCTGCCGCAGCCGGCGCGTGGCCCGTTCTGGCAGATCGTCTTGCGGCTTCCGGGCCGCGCTCACGCCGTCTCCCCGCAAGGGACCGGGTAGAAGGTGCCCCGGATGACGACGCCGAAATCGGCTTCGTCGCCCCTCGACCGGTCTTCGCCGAGCTCGATCAGATCGTAGGCGAGCGCGCGGGTCACGCGTGCCCAGAGCCCGCCCCGCACGAGCACATAGGGCTTCACGGCCCCGGTCTCGTCCGCCTCGAACCGCAGCGGGTGCTTCGGCCCGACCTCGACGAGGTCGTCGACATTCGTCCGGAACGCGACGATCCGGTCGGCACCCTCCCCTTCGACCTCCATCTCGACGGCCAGAAAGGGTACGTCTTCCACCGCGATCCCGACCCGCTCGATCGGCGTCACCAGGACGTAGCGGTCCGGATCCTTGCGCAGCACGGAAGCGAAAAGCTTGACCAGGGCCGGGCGGCCGATCGGCGTGCCCGTGTAGAACCAGGTGCCGTCAGCCGCGATCCGCAGGTCGAGATCGCCGCAGAATGGCGGATTCCAGCGCTCGACCGGCGGTATGCCTTTTGCGGAGGCATGCTCGCCGAGCGCGGCCTTGAGCCGCCCCAGTGCATCGCTGGGCTGGAGATGGTCGCTCGTCTGCCCCTCGGTCATGACGGTTATCTAGTCGATCGGCCCTCAAAGAAACACCAAGCCTCTGCCTAGTTTCCGGGCACCTGCGTCGAAGCATCGCTTGCCACGGTCCGGTGCCCTGCCCACACTCTTCGGCTTGGATTGCCGGGACATATCCTCGGAGGCGCTTTTGGAACTGGCCACCTCAGCCGTGTCGGGGCCGACCTCGATCGACGACGCCGTCGTGAAACATGCCGAGACGGCGCTCGATGCCATCGGCCGTGCCCGCGAGGCGATCGATCGCGTCATCTTCGGGCAGGAACGGGTCGTCGAACTCGCCCTCGTCACGATCCTGGCCGGAGGCCACGGCCTCCTGGTCGGCGTACCGGGCCTCGCCAAGACGAAGCTGGTCGAGACGCTGGGTACGGTGCTGGGCCTCGAGGCGCGCCGGGTGCAGTTCACCCCGGACCTGATGCCGTCAGACATCCTGGGCACGGAAGTATTGGACGAGGGCGCCGACCGGCGGCGCTCGTTCCGCTTCCTCAAGGGGCCGATCTTCGCCCAGCTCCTGATGGCTGACGAGATCAACCGCGCTTCGCCGCGCACGCAATCGGCGCTGCTGCAGGCGATGCAGGAATTCCACGTCTCGGTGGCAGGCGAGCGGCACGACCTGCCCCGCCCGTTCCACGTTCTCGCGACGCAGAACCCGATCGAGCAGGAGGGGACCTACCCGCTGCCCGAGGCGCAGCTCGACCGCTTCCTGCTGCAGATCGACGTCGGCTACCCGGACCGATCGGCCGAGCGCCGCATCCTGCTTGAGACCACGGGAGCCGAGGAAGCCCGTCCCTCGCCCGTCCTCAATCCCGAGAGCCTGATGACCACGCAGCGCCTCGTGCGGCGCCTGCCGGTCGGTGACAGCGTCGTCGAGGCGATCCTTGACCTCGTCCGGTCGGCCCGGCCGGAGGAATCCGGCGATCTTGCAAGCAAGCTGATGTGGGGACCGGGGCCGCGCGCGAGCCAGTCGCTCATGCTGGCCGTGCGGGCGCGGGCGCTCATCCAGGGCCGCCTCGCGCCGTCCATCGACGATGTCGTCGCGCTCGCCGAGCCGGTGCTGAAGCACCGCATGGCGCTGAGCTTCGGAGCGCGCGCCGACGGCGAGACGCTTCCTGGCGTGATCTCCCGTCTCGTGTCGCGGCTCGGCTGACCGCCGGATGGCAGGCACCCAGGTCCTCCCGGTCGAGAGCCGCAGGCCCGGCCGGGGCGAGACCGAGGCCGGTCTGTCGCTTGCGGCCCGGATGCCGCGGCTCATCCTCGAATCGCGGCGCGTAACGGCGAGCCTCGCCCACGGCCTGCACGGGCGCAGGCGCGCCGGCCCCGGCGAGAGCTTCTGGCAGTTCCGGCCGTTCGTGACCGGGGAAGCCGCCGGCCGTATAGATTGGCGCCGCTCCGGCCGGGACGACCGCCTCTATGTGCGCGAGCGGGAATGGGAGACGCCCCACGCCGTCTGGTTCTGGATCGACCGCTCCGCCTCGATGGCGTTCCGGTCGGATCTCGCCGGCGCGCCGAAGATCGAGCGGGCCTTCGTGCTGGGTCTCGCGCTAGCCGATACGCTCGTGGATGCCGGGGAGCGAGTCGGGCTGATCGGCCTGACCTCGCCCAAGGCATCGCGACGGATCGCCGAGAGCTTCGCCGAAACCTATTCCGCCCACGAGCGCGGCGAAGACGACGACCTTCCGCCGGCGATCCCGATCGGGCGCCTGGATGAGGCGATCATCATCGGGGACTTCCTGGCACCGTTGCCGGACTTGCGGCAGCGCATCGAGGCGATCTCGTCGCGCGGCTCCCGCGGCCACCTGGTGATGATCGTCGATCCCGTCGAGGAAACCTTCCCGTTCGGCGGCCAGGCCGTGCTGGAGGAGCCCGAATCCGGGCTGCGGCTCCGCATCGGCGATGCGGCATCCTGGGGCAAGAGCTACCGCGACCGGATCGCCACGCACCGCGCCGCTATCGCGGACTTGGCGCGAAGCCGTGGCTGGACGCTGACGATCCATCACACCGACAAGCCCGCGACCCAGCCCGCCTTGCGGGTGATGACCCTCGTGTCGGGTGCGCTCGGGCCTTCGGCGGCGGGAGCCTGAGATGCTCGGCCTGCCGCTCACGTTCCTCTCGCCGCTGGTCCTCGCCGCGCTCGCGACGCTGCCGGCGATCTGGCTCCTCCTGCGCGTCACGCCTCCGCAGCCGCGCCGGATCGACTTCCCGCCGCTGCGCATCATGGCCGATCTCCTGCCGCAGCAAGAAAACCCGGCCCGCACGCCCTGGTGGCTCCTGGCGCTCCGCCTGCTCGTCGCCGCGCTTCTGATCCTGGCGGCGGCCGGCCCGCTTTGGAACCCCGGTGCAACCGGCGGGCGCGGACCGCTTCTGGTCATCTTGGATTCCGGCTTCCCGGCCGCGCAAGACTGGCGCGAGCGGGCCGCCTTTGCGATCGAGCGTGTCGAGGGTGCGCAGCGCGACGGCCGACCCGTGGCCCTGCTCGCCACGGCCGAGAAGCCCGCCGCCCTGGAGGCCGTCGCGCCTGCCGCAGCGCTCGACAGGTTGCGGGCGATCAAGCCGCAGCCGTGGCTCGTCGACAGGCGTGTCCATGGCGACGCCGTGACCCGCTTCCTCTCCGGCCAGCCGGATGCCGAGATCGTCTGGGTCTCGGACGGGGTCGCGGGCCAGGATGACGGAGCGTTCGCACAGGGGCTGGCCGGCGCCGCGGGTGCCCGAGCGCTGACGATCTTCCAGGCCCCAACGGCAGCGGCGCTGGCGCTGGCCGGCACGGAGAACAAGTCGGGACAGCTTCTCGTCCACGTGGTGCGGGCTATGCCGAACGGCCGCGATGCCGGGACGCTGCGCGCCATGGACCTCAAGGGCCTGCCGCTCGCCGACGCGCGCTTCGCCTTCCGGCCGGGCGTGACGGAGGCCGAGGGCAGCTTCGAGGTTCCGATGGAGATCCGCAATGCGATCGCCCGGATCGACATCCTGGGCGAGGCCTCCGCCGGAGCCGTCCACCTATCGGACGAGCGCGGCAAGCGCCGGCGCATCGGGCTCGTCTCCGGCTCGACGGCGGACCAGGCGCAGCCGCTTCTCGCACCGACCTACTATCTGACGCGGGCTCTGGGCCCCTACGGGGAGGTGCGGGAGGCTCCCGGCGGTGTGGCCGAGGCGGTCGGGCAGCTTCTCGACCAGCAGGTCTCCGTGCTCGTCCTCGCCGATGTCGGCACGCTGGACCGCGACACGCATCAGCGCGTCTCCGCCTTCGTCGACAAGGGCGGCCTCCTGCTGCGCTTCGCCGGAACGCGGCTGGCGGCCGGCAACGACGACCTCGTGCCGGTCCGGCTGCGCCGCGGCGGTCGCAACCTCGGCGGCGCCCTCTCCTGGGATGCGCCGAAGACGCTCGCGCCCTTCACGCGCGAAAGCCCGTTCTTCGGCCTGAACGTGCCGGCCGATCTCGGCGTGCGCCGGCAGATCTTGGCCGAGCCGGACGGCGATCTCAGCCGCAAGACCTGGGCGGCGCTCCAGGACGGAACCCCGATCGTCACGGCCGATTGGCGCGGCCAGGGCATGGTCGTGCTGGTCCACGTCACGGCCGACGCGGCCTGGTCGAACCTGCCGCTGACGGGATTGTTCGTCGACATGCTGCGGCGGGTCGTAGCCTTGTCCGGCAACACCGACCTCACCGGCGGGGACGCCAAGGCCGACAACCAGAGCGTCGCGCCGACGCGCGTGCTCGACGGGTTCGGAGCCCTGGTCGCGCCGCCGCCGACGGCGCGTGCCGTAACGAGGACCTATTCCGAGCGTGGCAGCCCCGAACACCCGCCGGGCTATTACGGCCCTACCGAGTCGAGCCTGGCCGTGAACGCGCTGATTGCCGGCGACAAGCTCGGCCCCCTGCAACTCGGGCCGCTGGCGTCGCGCGCGGCGCCGCTTGCCAGGGCGGAGACCTTCGACATCCGGGCGCCACTGCTCACTGCGGCGATCCTGCTCCTGCTTGTGGATGCGCTCGCATCGCTCTGGCTCGGCGGTCATCTGCAGCGGCTTCGCTGGACGCGGCGTGCCGCGACGGCTGCCCTCATGCTGATCGTCGCATTGCCGCTGCTCGCGCCGGGCGATGCTGCCGCCCAGACCGCACCGCGCTCCTCCCCGGATACTGCACTCGTAACCCGCCTCGCCTATGTGATCACCGGGGACGCCACGATCGACGCGACGAGCAAGGCGGGCC
>CAXUKK010000159.1:0-7076 GCA_964251455.1 uncultured Enterovirga sp. | reverse complement strand
GGAGCGACACCTGTCTGAGTTGCTCCCGAGGGCCAAGCCGGACCGCGACGTCGGCTGGGACGCGGGCCAAGCCGTCCTACGCAGGCGAGGCCAGCGGCTTGCCCTTTTCCACCGTGTAGACGATCGAGAGCTTCAAGGGCCTGCCGCCGTTCTTGAGGCTGTGCGGAGCGCTCGGCGGAACCTGGAAATTGTCGCCGGCCTTGAGCATCGCGTTGGGCTTGCCGTCGACCATCAGCTCGCCCTCGCCGTCCATGACGAAGGCGGATTCGATGCCCGGATGCGTGTGGCGCGCGACGGTGGCCCCGGGCGTGATCTCGGCCGCGACCTGGATGGTCACGTATTTCCCGTCGGGCAGCTCGGTCGTGGACAGGATCGTCCGGGTCACCCCGCCGGTCTGCGCCGGCTGGCTTTCCGCCTGGACGGCGGTGGCGGCAAAACCCGGGGTCATCGCGCACAGCGCACACTTCACGAACACACGGCGTGACAGCATGACGATCCCTCCCTCTTCTTTTATCCGGCCAGAATACCGGCCCGGCGCCGCTCCGCAACAAGCTTGACGACAGTCAGCCGGCAGCGCGCCGGAGCGCCGCGCGCGCGAGAAGCCGGGTCGAATCGAGCACGGGCAGCGGCGAGTTCCCGTCATCGATGATCAGCGGGATCTCGGTGCAGCCGAGGATCACCGCTTCGCAGCCCTCGCCCTTCATGCGCGCGATGATGCGCTGGAAGGTCGCGACGGAATCCGGCCGGAACACGCCATAGACGAGTTCGTCCATGATGATGCGGTTGATCTCCTCCCGCTCGGCCGGCTCGGGCCGGATGCAGGCGATTCCGCGCTCCCGGAGCTTGTCCGGATAGACCTCGCTCTCGACGAGCCATTTCGTCCCGGTCAGCGCGACGCGGCGGAGGCCGCGGCGCGCCGCCTCCTCGGTCCCCACCTCGGCGATGTGCAGCCAGGGCAGCGGCGACCGCGGCGCCACGATACCCATCGCCTGGTGGATCGTGTTGTCGGGGCAGATGAGGAAGTCGGCCCCGATCCGGGCGAGTTTCTCGGCGGACGCGAGCATCAGCGCCCCTACGGCATCCCAGTCGCCGCGATAGATCGGCTCCATGTATTCGGCGAGGGACGGGGTATGCATGGAGACCTCGGGATGGGCATGCGGCCCGAAGAGCTCCGCGCCTTCCGTGCAGATCGTTCGATAGCAGAGGGCTGCGCCCTCGGCCGAACATCCGACGATCCCGATGTGAAGAGGCATGGCCAAACCGCGTGCTCCGTCCGCCCGTGTGCGTGTGCTTGAGCGCCGGGGAATTATCGGGGAACGCCGGCGTCAATGCCAGGACAGTCGTCGGCCAGAATGACACCCGGACGATTTCCGTATAGCCCATGGCCCATGAGCCTGCCTGCGGTATCGGCCTCGATCTGGTCCTCCGCACGGCGGCGGGTCACCATCCGCAGCGTGCGGCTGGCGAGCGGGCTCGTGCTCCTCGCCTATGTGACGGCGCATCTCCTCAATCACGCGCTCGGCAACGTCTCGCTCGACGCCATGGAGGGCGGGCTCGACTGGGTGGCGTGGTTCTGGGGCCTGCCTGGGATCGGCGCGCTGCTCTACGGCTCGCTCCTGGCCCATGCCGGGCTTGCGCTCTGGTCCATCTATGCGCGGCCGCGCCACAGCTGGACGACCCTGGACGTGCTGCAGCTCGTGATCGGGCTTGCGCTGCCCTTCCTTCTGGCGGGCCACGTGATCGCGGCGCGCCTCAGCTACGAGCTGTTCGGCGAGGGCCGGACCTACGCACAGCAGCTCTACCTCTACTTCGTCGCGGCGCCGACCACGGGCCTGAGACAGGCTACCACCCTGCTGCTCGCCTGGATCCACGCCTCCATCGGGGTGTATTTCTGGCTCCGGCTGAAGCGGCGGTTCCCGGAGCTTGCACCTCTCCTGCTCTGCGCGGTCGTGCTGGTGCCTCTGCTCGCCCTTCTCGGTCTGCTGCAGGCCGGCCGGGAGGTTACGACGCTGGCGGCGGACGAGGGCTGGCGGGCGGCGAACCAGATCGGCCCCGGCGCGCTGACCGAGGAGGCAGCCCGCCGGTCGGCGATCCTTGCCGGGGCGGAAACCGGGGTCACGTATGGCTTCCTGCTTCTTGTCGGGGGCGCCTTCGCGGCGCGCGGGCTGCGCCGGGTGGCCCAGCGGCGGCGTGGGCTCGTCCGGATCACCTACGCGGACGGTCGCAGGGTGGCAGTGCCGCCGGGCACCACGGTGCTGGAAGCGAGCCGCATGGCCCGGATCCCGCACGCGAGCGTGTGCGGCGGCCGCGGGCGCTGCTCGACATGCCGGGTCCGTGTCTTCGGCGAGACAAGGGCCGCCCTGCTGCCGCCGACGCCGGCGGAGGCGGTGGTGCTGAACCGGATTGGCGCGGGACCGCAGGTCCGCCTGGCCTGCCAGCTCCGTCCGACGGTCGACATCCGGGTCGCGACCCTGATCGCCCCGCAGGCGGGAGCGATCGAGGCCCGCCGCATGGCGAGCGCCGCCGGGGAGGAACGCTTCGTGGTGGCGATGTTCGTCGACATGCGGGGATCGACCCGCTTCGCCGAGACCCACCTGCCCTTCGACACCGTCTTCGTCATCAACCGCTTCCTGGACGCGGTCTCGCGCGCGGTCGTGATCGCGGGCGGTGCCCCGAACCAGTTCCTCGGCGACGGCCTGATGGCGCTGTTCGGCCTGCAATCCGACCCTCGCCAGGCGGCCCGCGAGGCATTGGCCGCGACGGCCGGGATCGGCGCCGAGATCGCGGCCTTGAACCGCATGATGGCGGCCGATATCGGCGAATCGATCCGCTTCGGCATCGGCGTCCATTGCGGCACCGCGATCCTCGGCGAGATCGGCGGGCGCGCGAGCGGACGACCGGTCTTCACCGCCATCGGCGACCCCGTGAACGTGGCCGCGCGCCTGCAGACCGCGACGAAGCGGCTCGGCGTGGAGGCCGTGATCTCGGACGCCGTGTACGAGGCGGCCGGCTACGGCACCGACGGCCTCGCGCAGGAGATCCAGCTCGACGGCCGCGACGGCGCGATCGCGATCAGGGCCGTCCCGCTCGCCTCGGACGCGCTCGGGCAGGCTGCGCCCGTACCCGCCTGACTAGAGGGGAGCGGCCGCGAGCGTCGCGCCGACGGCGCGCCCGCCCGGCACGGCTGCGAGCAGCGCCTTCGTGTAGGCGTGCTGCGGGTTTTCGAAGAGTTTCGCGGTCGGCTGCAGCTCGACGATGACGCCCTTCTGCATGACGGCGATGCGGTCGCACATCTGCGCGGCAACCCGCAGGTCGTGCGTGACGAACAGGATCGCGAGGCCGAGCCGCTTCTGCAAATCCTGCATCAGGGCGAGGATCTGCGCCTGGACCGACACGTCGAGCGCCGAGACCGGCTCGTCGGCGACGAGGACCTCGGGCTCGAGCGCGAGCGCCCTGGCGATGCCGATACGCTGGCGCTGGCCGCCGGAGAACTCGTGCGGATAGCGGTCGGTCGCGTTGGCGTTGAGGCCGACGAGGTCGAGAAGCTTGCGGGCCGTCTCCATGGCGTCGCGCTTCGACACACCCTGCGCGATCGGCCCCTCGGCGATGATGCGCCCGACGGTGCGGCGTGGATTGAGCGACGCGAACGGGTCCTGGAAGACCATCTGGATGCGCTTGCGCTGCGGCCGGAACTGCGCCTGCGTGAGCTCGCGGATGGAGAGATCGCCGATCCGGATCGAGCCCTCGTCCGGCTCGATGAGCCGCATCACGCAGCGCCCGACGGTCGACTTGCCGGACCCGGATTCGCCGACGAGCCCGAGGGTCTCGCCGCGCTGGATGTCGAACGGGACATGGTCGGCCGCCTTCACCTCACGGCCCTTCCGGAACAGCCCGCGGCCCTTGTAGGTCTTGGTCAGGTCCTTGACCTGGAAGGCCTTGGGAGCCCCGGCCAGGTCCTTCGGCGGCGGCGGGATCAGCGACGGCACGGCCGCCAGCAGGCGCTTCGTGTAGTCGTGCTGCGGCATGTGCAGGACGGCCGCGGCCGGCCCCTCTTCGACCATGATGCCGTGCTGGAGCACCGCCACCCGATCCGCGATCTCGGCCACGACGCCGAAATCATGCGTGATGAAGAGGACGGCCGTGCCGTGCTTCTTCCGGAGCGCGTCGATGAGCTTCAGGATCTGCGCCTGGGTCGTGACGTCGAGCGCGGTCGTCGGCTCGTCCGCGATGATGAGCTTCGGCTCCATGGCGAGCGCCATGGCGATCATGACGCGCTGGCGCTGGCCGCCGGAGAGCTCGTGCGGATAGGCCCGGGCGATCGCGACCGGGTCTGGCAGCCCGACCTCGTTGATGAGTTCGAGCGTGCGCTCGGCCCGGCCCTTCCGGTCGAGCGCGCCATGCGCCTCGAAGGTCTCCGAGATCTGGTCCTGCACCCGCATGACAGGATTCAGCGAAGTCATGGGCTCCTGGAAGATCATGCCGATCTCGCGGCCGCGGACGTCCTGCATGGCGCGCTCGGAGAGGCCGATGAGGTCGCGGCCGGCGAGCCGGATCGCACCTCCGGCCGGCTTCACGGCGCGCGGCAGGAGGCCGATCGTCGCGAGCGCGGTCAGCGACTTGCCGGACCCGGATTCGCCGACCACGCACAGCGTCTCGCCCGGCGCGATGGAGAGGGACAGGTTCTGGATCGCGTATGGCCGGTCGGCCATCGCGGGCAGCGCGAGGGAGAGGTTGTCGATCTGCAGGACAGGTGCGGTCATCGGCCTTCTCGGGCGAGGCGGGGGTTGAGCGCGTCGCTCAAGCCCTCGCCGACGAGGTTGAGGGCGAGCACCGCGAGGAAGATCGCGAGCCCGGGGAAGAAGGAGATCCACCACGCATCGATGAGGCGGGTGCGGCCGGCGCCGACCATGTAGCCCCAGGTCATGAGGTTCGGGTCGCCGAGGCCGAGGAAGGAGAGCGAGGATTCGAGCAGGATCGCGGACGCGATCATGAGCGAGGCCATGACGATGATCGGCGCGATCGTGTTGGGCAGGACCTGGCCGAAGATGATGCGCGGCGTGCGCTGCCCGACCGTGATGGCAGCCTGGACGTAGTCGCGCGAGCGCAGCGACAGCACCTCGCCGCGCACGAGCCGCGTCACGGGCGGCCAGGAGACGAGCGCGATGGCGAGCACGATCGACGTGATCGAGGGCTGCAGGATCGCCACGATGACGATCGCCAGCGCGAAGCTCGGCACGGTCTGGAACAGCTCGGTGAAGCGCATGCAGAGATCGTCGACCACGCCGCCGAAATAGCCCGCGACGGCCCCGAGCGGCACGCCGATCAGCAGGGCGACGAGCGTCGAGACCAGGCCGATCAGGAGGGACACCCGGGCCCCGTGCATCAGGCCGGACGCGACGTCGCGTCCGAGCGCGTCCGTGCCGAGCGGGAACCGGTCGAGCACGAAGGGCGCCATGAAGGGCCGCGAGACCATGCGCCAGGGCGAGGTCGGATAGAGCGTCGTTGCCGCGGCCGCCGCCGCGATGATGAGCGCCAGGACGAGGAGCCCGACGAGCGCGCCGCGGTTGCGGGCGAAACGGCCGAGGAAGCTCATCAGCCGCCCACCTGGATGCGCGGATCGACGAAGCGGTAGACGACGTCCGTGATCAGGTTGAACAGCACGACCATGGCCGAGGAGACGAAGAACACGCCGAGCAGCACCTGGTAGTCGCGCTGCGCCAGCGCCTCGAACATCAGCCGGCCGATACCCGGCCAGGCGAAGACCGTCTCGGTCAGGATCGCGCCGCCGACGATCTGGCCGGCCTGCAGGCCGGCGAGCGTCACGACGGGCAGGATGGCGTTGCGGGCGATGTGCCGGCGCGTCACCACGCCCGGGCTGACGCCCTTGGCGTAGGCGGTGCGGACGTAATCGGCGCCCGCCGTCTCGAGCATGGAGGCCCGCATCATGCGGGCATAGAGCGCCGTGAAGAACAGGCCGAGCGTCAGCGCCGGCAGGATCAGGTGGTGCAGGATGTCGAGCACGCGCGTCATGCCGGTATAGCCGGCCCCGATCGTCTCGTAGCCGACATTCGGCACGAGGCCGAGCTTCAGCGAGAACACGATCTGGCTCATCAGGGCGATCCAGAACAGCGGCGTCGCGTAGAAGAGGAGCGCCGTCGTCGTGATCGCCGAGTCCGACCATGTCCCGGCCCGTCGGGCCGCAAGCGTACCGAGCGCGATCCCGAGCGCGAGCGAGATACAGAAGGCCGAGATCGTCAGGAGCAGCGTCGCGGGCAGACGCTCGCCGATGAGCGAGGCGACGGAGCGGCCCTGCCGGTAGCTGAAGCCGAGATCCAGCGTCACGACGCTCTTCATGTAGAGGCCGAGCTGCTCGACCATCGGCCGGTCGAGGCCGAAGCGCTCGCGCAGCTGCTTGACGAACATCTCGTCCGCCGCACCGGCCTCGCCCGCCATGACGCTCGCCGGATCGCCCGGCGCGGCGCGGATGAGCGCGAAGTTCAGGACCGCGATCGCCAGGAGGACGACGACGCCCTTGACGAGGCGTGAGGCGATGAAGCGGAGCACTACGGTGTCTTGGCCGGGCTTGTCCCGGCCACCCCGATCGGACGAGCGCCGGACACCCCGTTCAGCTCATCATACAGGTCACGCCAGGTCGGGTTCATGGAAAGGATCAGGTTGCACTTCCAGGCGCGGGGCCAGTGTTTGATGTTGCGCTCGCGCTGGATCGCCGCGCGCACGTCGTCATAGGCTTCGTAATAGACCAAGCGATCGATCCGATAGCGGCGGGTGTGCAAACCACCGCGCCGTTCCCTGTGCTCCCAGACCCGCCGGGAAAGGTCGTTCGTCACCCCGACATACAGCGCTCCTCCCGGGCGGCTCGCCAGGATGTAGAGCCAGTACACGGGAGAGCCCGTTCTTCGCCGATCGGGGTGGCCGGGACAAGCCCGGCCATGACACCGTCGAGCCCCGGGCATGGTTCCGGCCGGCCCGGAATGACGAGGTCCTACTGCTTCCAGACGTTCTTCGCCGCGTCGTCGATGCCGATCGCGGTCGCGACCAGGTCCTTCACGTTGCAG
>CAXUKK010000158.1:4652-7093 GCA_964251455.1 uncultured Enterovirga sp. | reverse complement strand
CGTAACCTCCTTGATTCACGGGTGGGACGGGCGATCCGGGCGCTACGCGGCGGGGCGCTCGCGGCCGAGTCATTCGGGATCGACACGGGCCGGGCGCGTATCCTGGCTTTCGTCTATGCGGGCGTGCTCGCGGCGGTGTCGGGCTGGCTCTATGCCCATTTCCAGCGTGCCATCAACCCGACGCCCTTCAGCATCACGGTCTCGATCGACTACCTGCTGATGGCGGTGGCGGGCGGCGTCGGGCATCTCGGCGGGGCCGTCCTCGGCGCCGGCCTCGTGACGATCGTCCGGGACAAGCTGCAGGACATCCTGCCGGCCCTGATCGGTACCCAGGGCAACTTCGAGACGATCGTCTTCGGCATCGCCCTCATCCTCATCCTGCAAGCCGCGCCCGAGGGGCTTTGGCCGCATGTGCGCCGGCTCTTCGGCACGGGCAGGCGCCACGTGCCGGGCGTGGCTGCGGACGCGGCAACGACGCATCGGGAGCTTCCTGCCGCCGGCGACACGGTCCTGACCGTCGCGAACCTGCGCAAGACCTTCGGCGGGCTCGTGGCCGTGAACGACGTGTCCTTTACCGTGCAGTCCGGCGAGATCGTCGGTCTCATCGGTCCGAACGGGGCCGGCAAGTCGACGAGCTTCAACCTCATCACGGGCGTCCTCGCGGCGTCGGGCGGCGAGATCGCGCTCGGCCTCCAGACGATCTCCGGCTGGCCGGCGCGGCGGATCGCGCGGCTCGGCGTCGCCCGCACGTTCCAGCACGTGAAGCTCGTCCATGGCATGAGCGTCATCGACAACGTCGCGCTCGGCCGTCACCTGCTCGGCCGCGCCAATGCCCTCAGCGGCGCGTTGCGGCTCGACCGGGAGGAAGAGGCTCGGATCTTCGCCGATGCGCACCGGCAGCTCGCGCGCGTGGGGCTCGCCGAGCATGCCGACACGATCGCGAGCGAACTCGCGCTCGGCCAGCAGCGCCTGGTCGAAATCGCGCGCGCCCTCTGCCTCGATCCCGTCCTGCTGCTCCTCGACGAGCCGGCGGCGGGTCTCCGCCACAACGAGAAGCTCGCGCTGGCGGAACTGCTGCGCAAGGTGCGCGACAGCGGCGTCTCGGTCCTGCTCGGCGAGCACGACATGGATTTCGTCATGGGCCTGACGGACCGGCTGGTCGTCATGAATTTCGGCGCCGAGCTCGCCCAGGGTCGTCCGGCCGAGATCCAGAAGAACCCGGCCGTGCTCGAAGCCTATCTCGGGAGCGCCGCATGACATCGCCGCTCCTCTCCGTCGAGACGCTCTGCGTCGCCTACGGTCGGGTCGAGGCCGTGCGCGACGTGTCGGTCAGCGTGCCGCCAGGCTCGATCGTCGCGATCCTCGGACCGAACGGCGCCGGCAAGACGTCGCTGCTCGGCGCCATCATGGGCGTGCTCCGCTCGCGCGGCCGTTCGACCTTCGATGGCCGCAGCCTCGAAGGCCGGCGCGTCGAGCAGCGTGTCGCCGACGGGATGAGCCTCGTGCCCGAAAGACGCGAGTTGTTCGTGACAATGAGCGTCGAGGACAATCTCCGGCTCGGCGGCTTCCGCCGACGTGGCACACCCGAATACCGGCAGACGCTCGACGCCATGTGGCAGCTGTTTCCACGGCTGAAGGAGCGGCGGGCGCAACTCGCCGGGACGCTGTCCGGCGGCGAGCGCCAGATGCTCGCGATGGCGCGCGCCCTGATGAACAGGCCGCGCCTCCTGATGCTGGACGAGCCGAGCCTCGGCCTCGCGCCGCTGATCGTGAAGGACATCTTCCGCACGGTCGCGGACCTGCGGCAGACCGGCGTCTCCATCCTCCTGGTCGAACAGAACGCCCGCGCGGCGCTGGAACTCGCCGATTACGGCTATGTGCTCGAGAACGGCAGCGTGGTGCTCGAGGGCCCCGCCGCCGATCTCCGCCAGGACGAGCGGGTGATCGCGGCGTATCTCGGCATCAAGGCGGTCGCGAGCTGAGCTTCATCGTCATTCCGGGGCGGAGCGTAGCTCCGAGCCCGGAATCCACGATCGGGCGATGCGGCCAGTCGTGGGATCCGGGTCTCGCTTCGCTCGCCCAAAATGACGGTGTATGCGAATTCCATGACCGATCTCGCCGTCCTGAGCCGGCACGAACTTCCCGGCGATGCCGACGCCATCCTCCACCTGCACGAGCGGGCCTTCGGGCCGGGCCGCTTTGCACGGTCGGCCTTCCGGCTTCGCGAGGGCGTGCCGGAGCGGCTCGACCTGTCCTTTGCGGCGCTCGTCGGGACGCTGCTCGTCGGGTCCGTCCGCATGTCGCCGATCCTTGCCGGACCTGAACCGGCATTGGCGCTTGGCCCGCTCGCGGTCGAGCCGGCCTTCGAGGGCCGTGGTATCGGGGCGGCCTTGATGGCCCGCGCGCTCCTGACCGCGCAGGCGGCCGGACACGGTCTCTTT
>CAXUKK010000158.1:0-4642 GCA_964251455.1 uncultured Enterovirga sp. | reverse complement strand
GGTCGGCGACGAGCCCTATTACGCGCGGTTTGGCTTCATTCGGGTGGCGAAGGGGAAACTGGACATGCCCGGCCCGGTCGATCCCGCCCGGCTGCTCGCGGCCGAACTCGTGCCCGGTGCGCTGGAACGTGCTGCTGGCCGCGTTTTGCCTTTACGGGACTGAGCGGACCGGTCGCTACTTCTGCAACAGCAGATAGCCGATGATTGCGATTGGGCCGAGAATTCCGAGCACGAAGGGGATGATGAGGCGGGTCACGTCAATCCGTTCAGATGCTGCGTCAGACCTGCTGCCACACCAAGAGGCCGTGCGGCCATTTCCGACGCTGCCAAACCGTGGTTCAATCAGCGGACGCTTAGCCGTAGCACGGGCATGTTTCAGCCGCATGTCAAAGGATGCGAACTCCCGGTCGCCTTGGCCGTTCCCGTCCAAATAACATAAGCCACAGCAATCACAGCCCGGCGGATACGAACCGATCCGAGGAAGATTCGGCCGCCGTTGGATTGGAGTGTGTCTCAGCTTCGACAGCTGCCCGCAGCCTTCCGATCAAGATTGCGAGTTCCGGCTCCTGCACGGACGCGGCGGCCTCTGACGGATTAAACCAGCGGGTGTCACGCTGTTCGTATTCGGGCCAGCGCCGTCGCTGCCCGCTGACCTTCATGGCGAACACCTCGACCTGACACTCGACGAAGGCCCCGTCCTTCATCTTCTTCTCGTAGCGGTACGACCCGATCGGCCTGTGCTGTATTTTTCCGAGCAGACCTGCCTCCTCGAACGCCTCGCGCTCGGCCGTGCGATGGGGGGACTTGCCCTTCATCGGCCAGCCCTTCGGAATGATCCAGCGCTTGGTCTCCCTCGAGGTCGCGAGCAGGATCTAGAGGCTGCCTTCAACGAACCGAAACGGAAGAGCGCCGTATTGAATGCGCGACTTCGACAATGCCGTCCTCATCTCCCAGGGTGTGGTCCATCTGACCGACCAGGATCTCTGCCGGCGCAGCTGCCCCTGATTCGTGGATGCTAACGCGTCAGGCAGGCAAAAGGTGCGGTGAATAGAGCGCGGGGTGCAGGTGTCGGGGACTGGCGTCGGGAATGGGTACGATTTGATCCATTGAGAAGCGCCGTCCGAAACCACCGGGGCGTAAGGGTGTGAAGTCGGCCACCCTTGTTGATCGGTGGCCGGTGGAGACCCAGCCACGTGGCACCAGGACAAGATGACAGGCGCGGACCGGCCGGCGATCCCGGCCTCTACGGCGCCGTGAACAGGACGCCCGCTCTGGTTCTGGCAATCGCGGTGCTCGTCTGTGGTGGGCTCATCGCAACCGAGGTGTGGCGCGAATGGCGCGCCCGCAGCCTCGTGCTCGAGGAAGCCCAACGGACAACGGCGAACCTGGCCAGGTCCCTTGCCCAGCACGCCGACGAAACGTTCGAAGTGATGGACACCGCACTTGTCGGGCTGGTCGAACGGCTCGAACAGTACGGGCTGTCGTCACTGGCGGTCTCCAAGATCAACGGGGCGCTCCAGGTCTGGGGCGGGAAGATGCCCAGGCTGCGAAGCCTTGTGGTGCTCGGTCCGGATGGGCACGTCGTGGCGAGTTCGACAGAACCGAGTGCGGTCGGCGAGGATCGCTCCGATCGGCACTACTTCCGCCATCACTTGGCCGACCCGGGTCGGGAGCCGCTGCTTGGTCCCCCGTTGCGCGCGCGATCCGATGGCCGGACCATCGTCACGCTCTCGCGTCGCATTCAGGGGGCCGATGGGTCCTTTCAGGGTGTTGCCCGGGCGGCCGTCGACGCGAACTATTTCCACGATTTCTATGCGCAGTTCTCCGTCGCGCCGGGTGCCGTGATTGCTCTCGCCCGGCGCGATGGAAGCATCCTATCCCAGTTCCCGCATCGCGACGGGCAGATCGGCGCCTCTTTTGGCGCCGGTGGGGAGCTAGAGAAACTTGTGGGCAACTCGCCCGAGGGCGCGCTCGGCGATCTCGGTGCGCAGGATGGCCCGCCTCGGATCGGCTCCTACCGACTCGCGTCGGAGTACCCGTTGGTTGCGACGGCTTCGATCCCGGAAAGCGAGGCGCTTGCCGCCTGGCGCGACCAGGCGATCTGGCGTGTCGCATCGGCCGTTCCCGTGATCCTGCTCATCGCGGCCGCTGGCGGTCTCCTGACGCATCAGATGCGCCGGCGCCACAAGGCCGACACGGCCTTGCGTGAGGCCGAGGCGCGGTTCCGGATCATGGCCGAGAACTCCAGCGACATGCTGTGCAGGGTGGATGTGCATGGCTATCGCACCTACGTCTCGCCGGCCTCGCTGCGCCTCCTCGGACTGTCTCCGGAAGAGCTGGTCGGCAGACATGCGTTCGACCGCGTTCATCCGAAGGACCGCCTCCTCATGGCCGAGGAGGTCCGGCGTTTGCGCGAGGGTGCCTCCGACACGAAGCTGAGCTACCGCACGTGCCATCGCGACGGCACCGAGATCTGGCTTGAGACGACGGTAAGGGTCCTTCACGACCCCGTCACCGGCGCGCGCGACGGCGTGGTCACGAGCTCGCGCGACGTCACCGAGCGCAAGCGGCTGGAGCGTCAGCTGCTCGAACTCGCTCGCACGGATGCCCTGACCGGACTGGCGAACAGGCGCAGCTTCGACGAGGCGCTCGCCGCCGAGTGGCATCGGGCCATTCGAACCGGAAGTCCGCTCACCCTCGTGATCCTGGATGTCGACCGGTTCAAGCTCTTCAACGACGCCTACGGTCATCGGGCAGGCGATGAATGCCTGCAGGTCGTGGCGGGCGCGATCCGAGACGGGGCCTCCCGCCCAGGCGACCTCGTTGTCCGCTATGGCGGAGAGGAGATCGCGCTCTTGCTGCCAGGGACGGATCCGGCTGCCGCTTCCCGCATGGCCGAGACCGCGCGCCGGTCGGTGCAGAACCTTGCCCGCGTGCATGTCCGGAACACGCCATTCGGAGTGGTGACCGCGAGCGCGGGAGTTGCGACCTTCCAGAGGCGCACCAGCAGGGGAGCCGAGCTGCGCCCGGCGGACCTGATCGAGGCCGCTGATCGGGCACTCTACGCGGCTAAGCAGGACGGGCGTAACCGCATCGTAGTGGCACCGGGGCTGCACGGGGGCGCCGAACCGGCGCCACGCCGCGCTGCCTAGCGCCAACCCGGACCGGCACATTCGGGGAACAGCCCGGCCGGCCCAACCCCGTCCGAGCGCGCGTCGCCGTCCCTCATCATTGACGTGATTATTCGGAAGGACATGAGGCGCTCGCCCCTGCGCTCGCCAGCTCCCCGGAAGGCAGGAACGACACTTAGGTCGTGCTCGGGTTGCACAACCTAGCTATACGAATCGCAGAACCGGCTCTTCGGCAGGCCGGCCGGAGTGGAACATGGATCAGCCGTCCGAGCTCGCCAGCAACGGCGTGGTCGTGTCCGATGGCGCGACGACAAGGCCGATCGCGCAAGGCGGCCAGGTCTCCGGTCCGCCTCATGACGGCAACGGGCACGCGAACGGGGCCGAGCTGTTCAAGGCCGTCGAACTGCTCGAGGCCTTGCAGGCCATGCGGCTCGGGGATTTCTCGGTCCGGCTGCCGAGCCATCATGTCGGGCTCGCGGGCAAGATCGCGGATGCCTTCAACGACATCGTCGCCTCGAACGAACGGATGGCGAAGGAGCTCGAGCATGTCGGCCAGGTGGTCGGCCGCGAGGGCCGGACCAGAACGCGCATCCGCTTCGGCACCTCCGACGGAGCCTGGGGCGACATGGAGGGCTCGGTCAATACGCTGATCGACGACCTGCTCTGGCCGACGACGGCCGTCACCCGCACCATCACGGCGGTCGCCAAGGGCGACCTGCTGGAGACGGTGCCGCTCGACGTCGAGGGCCGGCCGCTACAGGGCGAGTTCCTGCGCTCGGCGACGATCGTCAACACGATGATCAAGCAGCTCGCGGTCTTCACCTCCGAGGTGACGCGCGTCGCCCGCGAGGTCGGAACCGACGGAAAGCTCGGCGGCCAGGCCCAGGTCTCCGAGGTCACGGGCGTCTGGAAAGACCTGACCGAGAGCGTCAACTCGATGGCCTCGAACCTGACCGCCCAGGTCCGCAACATCGCGGACGTGACGATCGCGGTCGCGAACGGCGATCTCTCGAAGAAGATCACGGTCGATGTGCGCGGCGAGATCTTGCAGCTGAAGGAAGCCATCAACACGATGGTGGACCAGCTCCGCTCCTTCGCGTCCGAGGTGACGCGAGTCGCCCGCGAGGTCGGCACCGAAGGCAAGCTCGGCGGTCAGGCCATCGTGCCGGGCGTCGCGGGGACCTGGAAGGACCTCACCGACTCGGTCAACGCCATGTGCGGCAACCTGACCGCTCAGGTCCGCAACATCGCGCAGGTGACGACGGCGGTGGCGCGCGGCGACCTCTCCCGCAAGATCACGGTCGACGTTTCGGGCGAGATCCTGGAGCTGAAACAGACCATCAACACGATGGTCGATCAGCTGAACGGTTTTGCCGGCGAAGTGACCCGCGTGGCGCGCGAGGTCGGCACGGAGGGGAAGCTCGGCGGCCAGGCGCAGGTGCCCGGGATCGCCGGCACCTGGAAGGACCTGACGGACAACGTCAACTCGATGGCCGGCAACCTGACCGGCC
>CAXUKK010000157.1:0-7104 GCA_964251455.1 uncultured Enterovirga sp. | reverse complement strand
GGAAACCGGCGCCCGGCTTGCGGCCGAATTTCCGATAACGGCGCTCGCCCGGATCCCAAGGGACGTCGCGGCCGCCGCTCGCCGAAGTCCCGACGTCGGGCTTGAGCGCCGAGCCCAGCGCGTCGCGGAACGGTACTCGCCGGCCTACGTCATCACGGACGAGCATTTCCAGGTGCTGCACTTCTCGGGTCGGACCGGGCGATACCTTGAGCCGACCTCCGGTGTCGCAACGCTCGAACTCCTGAACCTCGTTCATCGCGAACTTCGCGTCGAGCTGCGGGCCGCCTTGGGCCGAGCGCTGCAGACGAACGACACGGTCCAGGCCGAACGGGTGCAGATGGACGTGAACGGCGACCGGCTGCTCGTCGACGTGACGGTCGAGCCCCTGCAGGAACGGACCGGAAGCCCGCGCAACCTGGTCGTGATCTTCAAGGAAGGGCCGGTTCGACCCTCGCCGTCCGGGTCCGATCATGACCGCACCCTTGCGGGTAGCGAGCACGTCGAGCGGCTCGAAGCCGAACTCCGCTCAACCTATGATCGGCTGCAATCGACGATCGAGGAGCTCGAAAGCACGAACGAGGAGCTCAAATCCTCGAACGAGGAATACCAGTCGCTCAACGAAGAGCTGCAGTCAGCCAATGAGGAACTCGAGACGTCCCGGGAGGAGTTGCAATCCGTCAACGAAGAGCTGACGACCGTCAACAACGAGCTGCATCACCGCGTCCAGGAACTGACGCGAGCTACCAGCGATCTCAAAAATTTCCTGGAATCAACTCAGATCGCCACGGTCTTCCTCGACAATGACCTCCGGGTCATGAACTTCACCCCGGCGGCTGGGCAGGTCTTCCATCTGGTCGAGACCGACGTCGGCCGGCCGCTCGCCCATATCAAGGCGAAGATCCCGATGGAGGATCTATACGACGACGTTCGCCATGTGCTGAGAACGCTCGCCAGCGTGGAACGCGAACTGACGGCCCCCGGCACCGGGACCCGCTACATCGTCCGCCTCCTGCCGTACCGCTCGGTCGACAATTACATCGCGGGTGTGGTCGTGACGTTCGTCGACGTGACTGCGATCACCCGGGCCGAGGAGCGCACGCGCATCCTGCTCGCGGAATTGCAGCACCGCGTCCGCAACACGCTGGGAGTCGTTCGCTCGATTGCGCGGAGAACCGCGGAAACCAGCACCTCGGTCGAGGATTTCGCCATGCATCTGGACGGCCGCCTCATGGCATTCTCGCGGACCCAGGCGCTGGTGACCCGCGACCCGGAGGGGGGGGTCGATCTCGAATTCCTGGTTGCCGACGAACTTCAAGCCTACCGGGCGAAGGAGATGGACCAAGTCCGTATATCCGGGCCGGCAATCCGGCTGCAGCCCAAGGCGGCCGAGTCCCTGGGGCTCGCAATCCACGAGCTCGCAACAAATGCGGTCAAGTACGGCGCCCTGTCCAACCGCAAGGGTTCAATCGAAGCGACATGGTCGATCGAGCCCGACGGGGATGCGTCCCGGCTTGCCTTCGAGTGGCGGGAAAGCGGCGGTCCCCGGATCGACCGCCCGCCGGAACGGCGAGGTTTTGGGACCGAACTCCTGGAGCGCACGCTCTCGTATGAGCTGAAGGCCAAGACGGCCCTGTCGTTTCAGCAGACCGGCCTTCACTGCTCCATTGTCCTGCCGCTGACATCCAGAACGGTCCTCAGTCCCGTGCAAGCAATGCAATGACCTGGGACCAGAACTCGGCCGCGAACACGTCCGCGCTTATTCGTAAGCTCGATGCCCTGAGCCCTCTCACCCCGGATGGAGCCGAGGCCGTCGCGCGCGTCGCGCAGACGCGAATTCGCCAGGCTCGGCCGCGCGAGGACCTCGTCACTGAAGGCGAGACGCCGAAGACGCTTCGGATGATCTTGTCCGGCTGGGCGTGCCGCTACAAGATGCTGGAGGATGGCCGCCGTCAGATCCTGAGTCTGCTTTTGCCGGGCGACACCTGCGACTTCAACATGTTCAATGTTTCCAGGATGGACTACGCGGTCGCGGCTCTGACCCCGCTCGTTTACGCGGACGTGACGCAAGACGCCTTCGAGCAGCTCACGGGCGATCACCCCTCGGTCGCGCGGGCGCTGGTTTGCGAGACATTGTCGGATGCTTCGATCCAGCGCGAATGGACGCTGAATTTGGGTCAAAGGGACGCGTACGAGCGGATTGCGCACCTGTTCTGCGAGGTGTTCGTGCGCGCGCAGGTTATCGGTTTAGCCGGCGCGAACGATTGTCCCTTCCCTGTCACCCAGACCGAGCTGGGCGATGCCACCGGCCTGTCCGCCGTCCACGTGAACCGAACGCTTCAGGAGCTTCGCGGAGCCAATCTCATCGATCTCGAAGCACGATCGCTCGTGATCAAAGACTTGGACGCGCTTCGAGCAGCAGCGCTGTTCGAGCCGGACTATCTGCACTTCCGGCAACCGCCGGGTCGAAATCACTAAATGGGAGACCAGCTCCTCGAAACCGGCTAAACGGGAGCCGGATCCGGGACGTTCAGCCTGGCCTAGCGAGGACATGCCCGTGAAGCTGGATCGTCAGCGCGAGGTCGAGCACCTCAGTCTCGCAGAACGGCACATCACCGAAGGTCAGATGCGGATTACCGCGCAACAGCTTCGGGTCGATACCCTTCGGGGAAACAGCTCTGAGGACACGCTGGCCGAACAACTGCTCGACACGCTCGAAGGTACGCTTGCGCAATGGCGTATACACCGCGAGCAAATCCTGCGGCGCCTTGCAACGATAGACTTAGCCAGCCGGCTGCCTGGTTCCTGACCTGATACCTGTCGGAGAAAGAACGGACCGCACCGGTCTGAACTTCGGCCGGGAATGAGCCAGCATCAGTAAGCGCAACTGTCGATAGGACCTGGTAAAATCAACGATCCCAGCGCGTGGCGGTTTTCCATCGCACCGATGATGGACTGGACCGACCGGCATTGCCGGGCCTTCCATCGCGTCATGACGCGGCGGGCGCGGCTCTATACCGAGATGGTCACGACCGGCGCCGTAATCCACGGCCCGCGCGAGCGGCTGCTTGGCTTCTCGGAGGCGGAGCACCCGGTTGCGGTGCAACTCGGCGGCTCGGACCCGAAGGATCTGGCCGAGGCGGCACGGATCGCGGAAGGCTTTGGGTACGACGAGGTCAACCTCAATGTCGGTTGCCCGTCGGATCGGGTGCAGGACGGGCGCTTCGGCGCCTGCCTCATGCGCGAGCCTAGCCTGGTCGGCGATTGTGTCGCGGCCATGAAGGCGGCCGTGTCGATCCCCGTGACGGTGAAGTGCCGACTGGGGGTCGACGATCAGGATACGGGCCCGGCGCTCGACGACATGGCCGCCGCGGTCTTCGCGGCCGGAGGCGATGCGCTCGTCGCGCATGCCCGCAAGGCCTGGCTCCAGGGCCTGTCGCCGAAGGAGAACCGGGACATCCCACCGCTCGATTACGCCCGCGTCCACGACTTGAAGCGGGCCTGGCCCGGGAAGCCGATCGCCATCAATGGCGGCATCACGAGCGTAGCGCAGGCGAAGGCGCAAGTAGAGCATGTCGACGGCGTCATGCTCGGCCGCGCCGCCTATCAGGACCCGGCGATCCTGCTCGACGTGGACCGCGAGCTCTTCGCCGAGGAACCGTCTGCGGCGGATTCGTTCGAGGCAATCGCGCTGTACGAGCCCTACGTCGCGGCGCGGCTCGCCGAGGGCGTGCGGCTCCACACCATCACGCGTCACATGCTCGGGACCTTCAATGGCCGGCCGGGCGCGCGGGCGTATCGACGCCATCTCGCGACGGCGGGCACGCGGCCCGATGCCGACCTCGGCACGTTGCGCGCCGCGGTGGCGCTGGTCTCGCGCGAGCTGCCCCTGGACGCCGCTGCGTGAACGGGATCATCGGCATTGATCCGGCCTCGCTCGAGAGCGTCGCGCATATCATCCAGATGGCACTCACGCCGGTCTTCCTGCTGTCGGGGATCGCTGCACTCCTTAACGTGTTCTCGACGCGGCTCGGCCGCGTTTCCGATCGGGTCGATCAACTCGCCGCGGATCTCGAAAACGCAGCACCCGGCGAGAGCGCACGGCTTGCACGCCAGCTCGCCTTTCAGCGCATGCGCTCCCTGGCGCTCGACGCTGCAGTCGTCATGGCGGCACTGGGCGGCGCGGCCGCCTGCGGCGCGATCCTGGTGCTGTTCGTCGGCGCGCTTCGGGACCGGACGGTCGCGAGCGTGCTGTTCGCGCTGTTCGGCGTCGCGATCCTCTGCACGCTCGGCTCCCTCGTCGCCTTCGTCTACGAGATGCTCCTCGCCGGGCGAGGACTGCGCGAGGAGGCCGATCGCGGCGCAAGCACCGCCCAGGCTCAATCGGAAGCAGGTGCGCGCTAGGACCTGCCGCACGATCCGAGCCGGCAAGTCAGTCGAGCTGAACCGCTTCGGCGTGCTCGGGATAGACCGGGTAGACGCCGGCTACGCGTCCCATCTGCTGCGTGAGCGCCAGCACGATGTCGATGGCCGGCGTATCGACATCGACCAGCCGGCCCATCTCCTGGACGACGGTCAGAAGAGCGTCGAGCTCGATCGGCCGACCCTTGTCGAGGTCCTGCAGCATGGAGGTGCGGTGCGCGCCGACGCCTGCGGCACCGTCGATCCGCCGCTCGATCCCGACACGGAAATGCGTGCCAATGCGGCGTGCGATCTTCTCGGCCTCGGCCATCATGCTCCGCGCCACCGCTCGCGTTCCGGGATCGGTCGCGACGACGTCGAGCGTCGCATGCGTCAGCGCCGAGATCGGGTTGAAGCAAAGGTTGCCCCACAGCTTGAGCCAGATGTCGTCGCGGATCTTCGGGTCGATCTTCGGCTTGAGCCCGCCCGTCTCGAATACATCGGCGAGCCGCGTCAGCCGGTCGGTGACCTTTCCCGTCGGCTCGCCGAGCCCGAACCGGTCACCATAAATGTGCTTGATCACGCCCGGCTCAACGATCTCGGTCGCCGGATAGACCGTGCAGCCGATGGCCCGTTCCGGCCCGAGGACCCGCCATTGCCGTCCCTCCGGATCGACGCTCTGAAGCTGCAGGTTCGCAAACTGGCCTTCGAAGCCATGGAAATACCACCACGGGATGCCGTTCTGGGCTGTGACGACGGCCGTCTCCGGGCCGAGCAGCGGGGCCATCGCCTCGGCCGCTTCCCAGGCCTGATGCGCCTTGAGCGCCACGATGACGTAGTCCTGTGGCCCGAGTTCCGCCGGGTCGGACGTCGCTCGCAGTTGCGCCTTTCGCTCGCCGTCCTTGCTGCGGATTGTCAGGCCGTTCTCCTGGATGGCCTTCAGGTGCGCGCCTCGGGCGACCAGCGAGACCTCCGCACCGCTCCGGGCCAAGCCCACAGCCATGAAACCGCCGATCGCACCGGCGCCATAGATGCAGATCTTCATGCGCTTTCCCCCCGTTGTCATGACCGGGCTTGTCCCGGGCATTTCGATCAGAAGGCCTATGCGGCGCCTCGGTCCGAGTGGCCGGCACAGCCCGCCATGACACCGTAGCGCTACTCCGCCGCCTCCATCACCGGCGCGTCCGCCCGTTCGATCCTGGCCGCGCAATATTTGAATTCCGGGATCTTCCCGAACGGATCGAGCTGCGGGTTCGTCAGCATGTTCGCGGCCGCCTCCGCATAGGCGAACGGGATGAAGATCAGGCCCGGCGGGATCATGCCGTCGATGCGGGCCTTCAGCTGGATCGCGCCGCGGCGGGTCGAGACCTGGATGAACTCGCCCGTGTTCGCGCCGAGCCGCTCCATGTCGCGCGCCGACACATAGGCCACCGCCTCCGGCTCGAGGTCGTCGAGCACCTGTGAGCGCCGCGTCATCGAGCCGGTGTGCCAATGCTCGAGCTGCCGTCCCGTCGTGAGGACGAACGGGTACTCGGTATCCGGCTCCTCGGCAGGCGAGACGAGCTGCGCCGGCACGAACTTGGCGCGCCCCGTCTTGGTCGGGAAGCCGTTGCCGAAGACGATGTCCTGTCCCGGCTCGTCCGGTCCGTCGCACGGGTAGGTGACCGAGCCTTCCCGCTCGACCCGCTCCCACGTGATGTTGGCGAGCGACGGCATGACGGAGGCCATCTCGGCGAAGACGGCGCTGACATGGTCGTAGTGCCAGGCGCAGCCGAGCCGGTTCGCGAGCTCGATGATGATGTCGAGGTCGGGGCGGGCCTGGCCGGGGAGGGGGAGGGCGGCCCGTCCCATCTGGACCTGCCGGTTCGTATTCGACACCGTGCCGTCCTTCTCCGGCCAGGCGGAGGCCGGCAGGACGACATCCGCGTATTTCGCCGTCTCGGTGAGGAAGATGTCCTGCACGACGAGGTGTTCGAGCTTCGCCAGCGCGTCCCGCGCATGCTGCACGTCCGGGTCGGACATCGCGGGGTTCTCGCCCATGATGTACATGCCGCGGATCTGGTCGGCATGGATCGCGTCCATGATCTCGACGACGGTCAGGCCGCGCTTCGGGTCGAGCTTGGCGCCCCAGAGCTCCTCGTAGCGGCCCCGGATGTCTGGATCCTCGACCGATTTGTAGTCGGGAAAGAACATCGGGATCATCCCGGCATCGGAGGCGCCCTGGACGTTGTTCTGGCCGCGCAGCGGGTGCAGCCCGCTTCCCGGCCGTCCGATCTGCCCCGTCGAGAGCGCCAGCGCGATGAGGCAGCGGGTGTTGTCGGTGCCGTGGATGTGCTGGCTGACGCCCATCCCCCAGAAGATGATCGCGGCCTCGGCGCGGGCATAGACGCGCGCGACCTCGCGCAGCGTCTCCGCCGGGATCCCGCAGATCGCCGCCATCTCCTCGGGCGGATAGTTCTTCACGTTGGCAACGAGCTTGTCGAAATCGTCTGCGTTCGCCTGCACGTATTGCTCGTCGTACAGCTTCTCCTCGACGATCGTGTGCAGCATTGCGTTCAGCATCGAGACGTCGCGGCCCGGCTTGAACTGCAACATGTGCGTCGCGAAGCGCTTCAAGGCGACGCCGCGCGGATCCATGACGATCAGCTTGGCGCCGCGCTCGACCGCGTTCTTGAAGAAGGTCGCGGCCACGGGATGGTTCTCGAT